>CATKFJ010000219.1 GCA_949747725.1 uncultured bacterium | reverse complement strand
GTCCTGTCGGGGAGCGCTATCTCTTCGAGCGACGTGCATTGACCGAATGCCGAGTCGCCTATGACGAGCGATCCCGAAGCTCGGGGATTTTCGAAAGTCACGTATCTGAGATTGTAACAGTTCAAAAACGCCGCCGAGCTTATGGCAGTTACTTTTTCGGGGATCTCTATCTGACTGATATCGCCGCGACCTTTAAATACGCCGCTGCCTATTGTAGTTACGGAATCGCGAATTTTATACTCGCGCAAGGACAAGGCGTACGGCAGGAATATCAACGTTGTCATATCCTTGCTGTAGATCGCGCTGTCTTCGTCCGTTTTGTAGTTGGGATTGTCGTTATCCACGGATATGCTCTTAAGATTATTGCAACCGTTGAATATGCCCGTAAACTCCATGATGCCGACGTTCTTTGTTATCGTTACGCTCACCAAGCCGTTGCAACCGTCGAATACAAACTCGCCGAACGTCACGTCCGATCCGATATGTCCGAATTCGATATTGCTTAACTTCGAGTTAGACGCAAACGCACAATCGTTTACCGAAGTCAGCGTAGACGGCAAAAGTATATCGGTCACCGCACACGCGTAAAAAGCATATTCGCCGATAGATACCACGTTGCAAGACGTAGCGTATTCGTAAACATACGACGTTCCGTCTGCGCCGACAACGGTCTTGAGCGCGCCCGTTTCGCGAAAATCCACTACCGCGAGCTTTACGCTGCCTCTAAACGCTTCCTTGCCTATCGTGAGCGCGGTCGGATTTATACCGGCTTCGAACACGACGCTTTCGAGATTGCTCTTATAAAACGCGCGCGCGCCGATATACGTCATGCCGCTGTGTACGGTCAACGTCTTTATCGCAAGCCCTTTATTGGTAATCGATATGTTTGTCATATATGCGTTGAAAGCATTGTCGTCTATCCGCGTTACGGTAGACGGTATAACCAAATTTTCCACTACCGTACCCAACGGACAGTACAGTATAGTATCGGCGGCGCCGTTGAGTATAAATCCGTTTTTGTCTGTTTTATAGATCGCGTTCGGAGCGTCCTCGAAAATTATTTTGCTTAATTTTTTATGTTGGGAGAACACTTCAGCCAAGCCTACGCCCCAATCGAGAATGCGCGCAGGAAACTCGAGCGTAGTAAGACTGCCGCAATTTTGAATGGCGTTCTTATTCATATTGAGCGGAGCTGTACCGCCTTTTTCAAACGTTATTTTAGTTAATTTTCCGCAGTTGACGAACGCGCCGATATTTATTTTAGTCACGCTTACGGGGATTATTATTTCCGTAACGTCCGAACCTTTGAATACGTTAGTGCCTATGGTTTCCACGCCGTCAGACACTCTGTATACTTTGGGCGCGGCGTTCGGTATAAACGCTATTTCCGTCGTTCCGTCGATGGGATTTTTTCGCAACAGCGCGCCGTTTACGTCGGCGCTGTAAACGGGATCGGGCGATCCTGCCGTATACACGCCGAACTTCTCCAACGCATTGCAACTGTTAAATGCAGTTCCGCCTATAAAATCCACAGTATCGGGAATGACGATCGATCTTACGCTTTTGCAGTTTGAAAACGCGTAATCGTTTATGGCGACCACTTTTTTCTCGACCATAGAATCGGGCGCACGGTAAGAAGACGGTATTACCAATTCCTCCATTCGATCGGCGTACGGTCCCATTTTCACCGCATAGCCGTCGCCGTCGGCTTCGTACGCGAACACCTCGAGATAGCACGCGTATATCTCCGTATCGTCGGCGGCAGTGCTCCACGGACCGGTGGCAAAGCCTTTGTAATCGGTATAGGGCACGCCCGTTCCGTTCGGCGCGGAATTCCAACCGATAAACATATATCTCCCGTCGAGTATCGCAGGCACGGGCAACACATAGTCGTTGCTTCCGAATACCACGGAAACCGATTGCATGTCGCCGCTGCCGAAAGTTCCGTAATCGAGCGCAACGTTATACGTGTTTGCCGTCCAATATGCGTAAAGCGTGATATCGGAATCTCCATTAAACACCGCCGCGTCGTACACGTATCCCGAACTTGCACTCGTATACCAATTGCCGAAAGTGTATCCCGTTCTTTCCGTTACGGGATACGTCATTCTGTCGCCTACGGCCTTGTAAACTTTGTTAACATCCGTTCCGCCCCGAGGGTCGAACGTTATCTCGTAAGCGGCAACGTCGATCTTTTTTACAGCGCTCGTTTCGCCGCCTGCGGCCACCGAACGCACAGAGATGATATTATTTTTGCCGGTAAGAGTGACTTCGGTATAATTTTGTCCCGACGCAACTTCCGTCCAATCGCCGTTATTAACGCTTATCTCGTACTTGACGGCGATCATGTTATACGCCCAACTGAGGATACCGTTGCCGTATTCGAGATCGTGTATTTCGTTGCTGTTATACAGCTTTAACGCATTGCTCGCATACGAATTGTTATCCACGTCGGCGCTCACCGCTACCACCGTTATTTCGTACACGCTGTCGAGTACCCAATCTATTCC
>CATKFJ010000218.1 GCA_949747725.1 uncultured bacterium | reverse complement strand
GTACGATGGTTGGCAAATAAACCTCGTTCAATGAGCAAAATCACAGTAGGAATATGGAAAAACGATGTTTCGAAGGATTGACGGAGATCAAGCCGATCACCGTAGGGAAAAATTCTTGGATAGGCGAAAAGAGCACTATTTTGGCAGGCGTTACGATAGGCGATTTCGCTACCGTCGGCGCGGCGTCCGTCGTTACAAAAGACGTTCCGTCCGATTGCTTGGCTTGCGGCAATCCCGCCGTCGTAAAAAAGAATTATGCGCTACAACCTCAAAACGACGAAAACTGATATATCAAAACGATTTTCATAAGTGTATGGAATAGCAAAAACTCCTCCGATATTCGCGATCGGGGGAGTTTTTATATTCGGATGTTAGGCGCGTTATTCTCGGTCGCAGGGGTCGTCGTCGCGGTCGCGAAGTTTGACCTTGTTTACAACGTCGCGACGGATCTCATCGCTCATGGCGGCATAGTGTTTGCGAGTTGTATTAACGTCTTTATGTCCCAACACGTCGGCTACTACAAATATATCGTGCGTTTCGTGATAGAGGTTTGTACCGTAGGTACTGCGAAGTTTGTGCGGCGTTATCTTTTTGAACGGGGTAGTGACCTTGGCATATTTTTTGACCATCATTTCCACGGCGCGCGGCGTGATCCGACTGCCTTTGTTGGAAATGAACAGTGCGTCGCGGTCGGTCACGCGCTTTCCGAACGGGGTCTGCTCGACGATTTGTCCGTCAAGCCAGTCCAAATATTTGCGTAATGCGTCGGCTACTTCTTCCGAGAAGTAGAGTATGGACGTACTGCCGCCCTTGCGCGTGACGACAAAGCTGTTATCCGAAAAGTTAATATCGTTACGGTTTAGTCCGACGCATTCGCTTATTCGAATGCCCGTGCCCAAAAACAGCGACAGCATAGCTTCGTCGCGCACTGCCGTTTTGTTGTGGAAGCTTTTTTGCCTGCCTATTAAGTTTTCGCCGTTCTCGGCTTCATCGAGTATATCCGCTACTTCGTTCACGTCAAGCCGAATTATCGGTTTGGAATGTATCTTCGGCGTATCGACTTTGGTCATTATGTCGCTTTCGAGTTTTTCTTTTTTATAGAAATATTTAAACAGCGCGCGCAGCGACGACACTTTGCGTTCTTTTGCATGCTCTTTGCACGAATATTTCTTCCCGTCCGCCGTGTATGACGAAAGATAGTCTATAAACTCCTCCACGTCGGTAGGCGTAACTTTTGCGAGATCGTTTAGATCGAGCTCGATTATTTGTTTGTTTTTGAATTTTCTGCGAGTAAGAAAATCGCAAAAGACCCGAATATCGCGAAGATATCCGAGCCTTGTGAGCGGCATTGTCCGCATGGATATTCCTATATTGAATTCGTGCGCGAAATCGGGGAGGGTATCCAAAACGGAAGTTATTGCCGCTAATGTTTTTTCATTTCTTTCGTCAAAGTAAGAACTCATTGAATTTCGACTGCCGCGTAACCGCCGGATTTTAGTAACGTCATGAAAATAAGTTCGCTGATGGGAATGAATAGGGCATAGGCAAGCGGAATGATAAGAGAAGGAATGTAGTCCGCCGAAAACGCGATAGGCATGCCCCAAATAAGGTTAAGACAGTAAATTACAACGGCGACTTGTATCATTATGATACAGCGGATAAATATCGAGAAACGGAAGTTGACGTTTATCCGTTTAGTCTTGTCGGGATCGCCTGCAAACCGTATGACCGCCGCTATGAACAGGATAATAGGGAGCAGCCCTGCCGCTATATATAATAAATAGTCGTATTCCATACGCATTCCGAATCCGAGATAGAAAGTAAGGAATAACGTAAGTCCGAGTATAAACATAGCTACGCACATGATTGTATAGTGCGTCATCAGCAAACGGTTGCTGTAATAGTAAAATTTGTGGTTATATTCTTTAGCCGAATCGTTATGGTCGCGGATCTGAACGTCGTTGCCGAGGTCGCGCGCCGCTTGCATGACTTTTGCGAAACGCCTGTCCTCTCCGCTGTCTGCCGCGGCTACTGCCGCTTGTTCGTTTTGGACCTGAGCGGTAGGCTGTTCGCGCATAACGGGCGGCGAAACTTCGAATCTGTCGACGAGATCGGACAGTACCGTTTTATATTCGCGCCGCGCCGGACTTTCTTCCTCGGCGAATCCGAACGGCATGACCGCGGACGTCGTAGGTTCTACAGGCTTTACCGATTGCTCTTGCTTTACGGCAACTTCCTGTTTGACGGGCGACGGCGCAGGTACCGGCGCTTGTTTTACGGGTTGCGCCGCTTGCGCTACGGGCGCGGTTTTACGCTCGGTCGGCAACGGTTTTTCGTTGAACGACGACTGTTTGCGCACGTCCGAATAGCTTTCGCCCGTTTCCTGAGCGTAATATCTGTCGATTATTTCGCGCGGATCTACGGTTTCGCGCGGCGAGGGTACTTCCCGATCCGTAATTTGTTCGGTATTTTCGCCCTCTGACTCCGAAAGTATCTCCGCGCCGTCGGTCGGATTGTCTTGAACGGACTCTTTTATTTCTTCGGCGTTGTTGTCGGCGAAAGAGAATAAATCCTGTTGAACATATTGCTGTTGCCAATCGTTGGCTACTTGATCTTGAGTTTGACCGAGTATTTCCTGTTCGGACGGCTCGGGAGCAACGTCTTGCTCGGCTGCAATATCGTTTTCGGTCGGCTGCTTCGCAACTTCGGGTGTGAGCGACGTTGCCGTATCGGTTGTTTTGGCGCGTTGTCTGGGTTTGGGACGGCGCTTGGGTAGGGAATAGCCGTCGTCTTCCACATCCGAATAATCGTCAACGGGATGAATGAATTCCGTAGGCTCGTCGCCCGTAATAAGCTCGCCGAATAATGACGATGCGCGTTCGAATTCGCTTTTGTATTTAAGGAACACATCTCTGCCGCTTTCGGTAAGAGAGTAATACTTACGTCTGCCGCCGTCCGATTCCGAGGAATCCCAATACGACGAAATAAACCCCTGCTTTTCCAATCTTTTAAGACACGCATAAACAGTGGGCTGTTTTATTTCCCATTGCCCGTCGCCGCGAGCATTGATCTGTCGTATCAAATCATAGCCGTAACGATCGCCCTCGTAAAGCACTTTTAAAATAATGGTATCAACGTTACCGCGAATCAAATCGCTCTCTGCCATTGCAACGCACCTCTTATACTATGTATAGTATACAATATAAATAGTTTTATGTCAATGTTTTTTGCGAACAAATTAGCAAACGACAGGAATAGACAAATATAATTACGAATTACCGTGTAACCCGCTAAAATCACCTTTAAGAAAATTTTACCTTAATACCATTGACAAATTATGAACAATATGTTAACATTTATCTGTATACACACGTAAATGTGAACAAATTGTTAACAAGCAGTTGCTCTGATGCGAGGTAAAGGTATGAAGAATCATACAAACAAAGCAGAAAACATAAAAACGAGAAAGCATAAGCATATAGCGGTGCTTATTGCGGCATTTATCACGGCAATAGCGATCGCGGTTACGTGCATGCTGTGTTTAAATACGGCAATGCCGATAATCGTTGACGACAGCGCATCGGGCGGCGATGTAACTACGTCTGCGACGAACCACACTACGGGCGGCGATTTTTCGGCGCAGGGCGCGCTTGCGGTAGGCGATACTTTTACGCTTGCGTATACGGGCTCGCCCGTCAATATTAAACTTCCGGCAGGCGGAACGTTTACGCTCGAAGTTTGGGGCGCTCAAGGCGGAAAAGGTTATTCGGCTTACGATATAGCCGGAAAGGGCGGTTATACAAAGGCTACATACAAAACGACTGCCGCTACTAATATTTATGTAGTGGTGGGCGGCGTAGGAGCAAACTGGAGCGGAAGCAATCATACGATCGCCGGCGGTTATAACGGCGGCGGCGCGGCTCGTTCTTCGCGTACATGTTCGCATGGCGGCGGCACGGGCGGCGGCGCAACGCATATCGCGCTTGCTACAGGTTTATTGAGCGCCGTTTCTTCTTCCAATGTGTTGATAGTTGCCGGCGGCGGCGGCGGCGCAGGTAATTCTTCGTCATATACGGGCGGCGCCGGCGGCGGTAATCAAACGGGCGGCACGGGCGTTGTTGCCGGTAAAGCCGGGGCCGGGTCGGGTTACGGTAACGGCGGCGGTACTTCCGGCGGCGGTACAGGCACAGGTACATATGCAGGCGTTACCGGTGCGTACGGAAAAGGCGGCGACAGCGGATACTATTCAGGCAGTTACTGCGGCGGTGCCGGCGGCGGC
>CATKFJ010000217.1 GCA_949747725.1 uncultured bacterium | reverse complement strand
GATTTGAAAATGGTAAACAGGTTGATTGTTGACGCTCAAAAATATATTAAATTGTTGTCTGGAGATTTTTCAATCAAAATAGAAAAAATTGCTTTTGAACAGTACAGCCCAGACTACGGATATACAAAAATCATGTGTACGCCGTATACATTTACAGGTAAAGTATCGAAGTATCCCATTTATCTTTCATTTATGTCAAAAATGAATACCAGAAAATACTCTGTTTCTGGAGAACTGTACTATGAAAAAGATGGTCATATTTCAAAAGGAACCGTAAACATCTGGATGGAGCAAGTGGCATATTCCGGCGGAACGGGATGGCTGTTTAAGCTTAAAGAAGTTGATAAAAAACTAGCCATTGTAGAAGCAAAGACTAATTTGCGACCTGATAAATATGGGCAACCAACGGTGGTGTATAAGAAGCAATGAAAACCCTTTTCCAAATTCTGAAGTCCTCTCTGAAATCATTGGCAATTTGGATTGGACTAATTATCGTTGCACTTACGATAGATTCTTTGTTCAATCTGAGTGATAAAAGCGAAATATTTACATTTCTCTTCATCACGGTTCCGCTCGTTGCTGCTGTCTGGGAACCAAGTAAGCAACTCATTCATTGGGCGGTTGAGTATGAGAAGTCAAAACCTCCGAAACCTCCAAAGTCACAAAAACCAAAACCAATAGCAAAGCCATCTCCAGCACCAAAACCGGCCCCTATTATCAAATCTTCCCCGCCGCTCAAGCCTGACGCGCAAAGCATAGGCCGCACAATGGCCCGAATCGACCGTATGGAGGGGCATGAATTTGAGCGCTTCTGCGCGGATGTTCTCCGCCGAAACGGTTACCAACGCGTGGAGGTGACTCGCGGCTCCGGCGACCAGGGCGTGGACATCATCGCCGTAAAGGACGGGAAGAAGTATGCCATCCAGTGCAAGCGGTACAACCAGAAGCTGGGCAACAAGCCCGTGCAGGAGGTCCACGCCGGGAAGACCATCTATGGCTGCAACGTTGCGGTGGTCATG
>CATKFJ010000216.1 GCA_949747725.1 uncultured bacterium | reverse complement strand
TGGCTTCCGTCATTTTGCCGGTAACTACTGCCGTATTGAACATGATACATGCCGGCAGAAACGCACCGCCGCCGAACGCGGTCTTATATTTTCCGAGTTCGTCGCAAACTGCGTCGAATATCTCGGCAGCCAAACCGTCTGTTTCGGCATTATCGTTGCCGAAAAACTCGAGACTTGCGAGCGCCGCGAGATATTTTTCGCCGCCCGTGAAATCGTTTTTCGTAATTTCGGCAACTTCGGCATAGCCGAACCGTTTTTCTTCGAAAACGAGTTTTTTCAGTGCGTAAAGCGAATCGGCGGCATTGGCAAGCGCACAGATATGTATTACGCTGAAATTATATTTCGCGCCGCCGTCGTTGAATTCCCTGCCGCTCTCCGCACACGGAGGACAAAGCAAGGTGCGGATATACTGCGGACGCGAACGCATTGCAAGCATTTCGTCATTCACTTCACGCACGACAGTTCGTATGTTTTTGCGGACGTTTTCGAGATAATCGGTGTAAAGCTCGCTGAAATCGGTATAATTTCGACGCGTCCACACTTCCGAAAATATATGCAGAAGATCGATCCCTGCGTCGATCGATCCGACGTTGGACAGACCGGATAGCATCGTTTCAGAACAGCCGCCGTACGATATACGCGAGATATCGCTCTCGTCCGCGCCGAGTTTTATCAACGCCCGTTCATAGCCGCGCCTGTTGTAGAACGCAGGCCGTGCGCCGCGCTCCATAGCCGAAAAACATGCGTTCCACAACTCGTCGGGAGTGCTTTCATCCACCTTTAACGAAAAGTTCGGGCGGCTCGCCCCGTCGAATCCGTCGAACGCGACAGCTGCCGTATCGGGCGAAGTGCCGAGCGCTACATTCCACGAGTTTTGGTTTTCGTATGCGGCATACAGTTCCGAAAACAGTTTTTCTTCGCCGCCGACGCGCGCAAATCTTTCCAGACATTTATCTATATTTCCGAGACTGTCCATACCGTCGAGCGCGAATACGAACAGTATGCGCACGAAAGCGTCGAAAAAAGTTTCGGCGGCGCCGTCGAGAGAAATTCGGTATGCTTTTTCGAGCCTGCGCGCTCTGTCCGTGCCGAACGTTGCGAGATAATCGGCGACGCGCCCGACGTATCCAACCGCAGCATTACCCAAAATGCTCATTTTTCGGCGGAACGCGTCGTTGCCGTCGAACATCGAGAAATACTCGGGCAAAGATCTGTCGAGAAATTTCTCCGTTTCCGGACAGTAGTGCGTAAATCCTCTTCCCGACAGCGCATATCTGTCGCTTATGCAACTTCCGCCGACATGATGACCGTTGTATTTCCGCAAGAGCTCGGCGCGTTCTTCGTCGTCGAGCGTGCTTTTACATAACATTTCTTTATCGAGAGCCGCCGAATAAGAATAATCGTAATTCAGTATCCCCTTCGCGTTCCATATACGGCAAAGCGGATAAAGCCTTGTTCCCGTGTATTCGGGCAGAGTCGCACGGTCGAGATAAGCCTTTACGGCGCCGAAAAATCCGTCTTCGCATTCCATGAATCCGGCAGTGAAAAAATCGCCTGCGGCATACAGTTTTTTTACTATCGCATCAAACATAACGTCACATCACCTTTACATTATCGAAATACGCGCGCACGGCTGTTGCGGCGCGTTTTATATCGCTTTCCGAAAGCTCGGGAAATTCGCGCCGTTCCATACCCAGCCTATCGCATTTATCCGCGCCGAGACTGTGATACGGCAACAGCTCTACGGCGATCACGTTTTCCGTTTCGCGCGCAAGTTTTCCTACCGCGTCGAAGTGCCCGTCGCCGTCGTTGAAACCGAGTATAACGGGACAGCGCAACGTCACGGGCATGCCAGCCGACGCGAATATTTTAAGATTGCGCATAATCACGTCTTTATCGGCGCCGACCGTCGCTTTGAGCTTACGCCCGTCGGAATTTTTAATGTCGAACAGCACGCCGTCGATATACGGCAAAACCTTTTCGACGTCGGAGACGGACGCGAAACCGCTCGTTTCGACGGCTACGGATATTCCGTCGCGTTTCAAAAGTTTTGCGGTCGCGGCGAGAAAGTCCGCTTGAGCCAACGGTTCTCCGCCCGTAAACGTAACGCCTCCGCCCGAAAAATCATAGTAATGTTTATCTTTCGCCGCTGCCGCATAAACTTCTTCCGCACTCATTTCCGTCCCGTAAAGCCTGCCGAATTTATCCTTTTGAGGTATCGGCGATATACCTTCCGGGTTGTGGCACCACGGGCAGCGCAGCGGACAGCCTTTCATAAACACGCATGTTCTGATGCCCGATCCGTCGCGGATACAAAAGCGCTGTATCTCAAAAACGATACCGGTCACCTATTATTCGCCGTCCTTTCCGTCGTTATCGTTCTCGCTCTCGTTCGTCTCCGTTTCACCTTTCTTTTTGTTCTTTCTTATGCGCAACACGAAGAACGCGGCAGCTCCGCCGCATATAACGACCGCGATCGGAACGACTATCGAGACTACGAGCACCGTATTATCGCCGTCGTCTTTGCCGTCGTCGGCGGCAGGCGCCTTGCTCCACTTGGCGTACAGCGTGACGTCGACGCTTACTGCGGCGTCGAATTTGTATTCGTACGAAAGATCTTCGTCGGTATACCAACCGTCCAAAACATAGCCGTCGCGCAGCAGAACTTTGGGCGAAACGGTCTGACCGACTTCGTATTCGACTTTATACTCCGCGCCTTCCGAAACGAAAGTCACGGTCACCGGTTTTTTCCTATACTTTACGACCGCCGTGATATCTCCGAAATACCCGTTTGCGCCGAGCTCGGTCACAGCTTCGCCGTCGACATACCAACCGACGAAAATATAACCGTCAATGTCTTTTGCGACAGGCAGCGCCGTAGCGATTCCGAACGTATGTTTGTTCGGCGAATACGTTACGGACGTCGGAGTTCCGTCGGCGAGCTGCTGTTTGTAAATTATATTGTACACCGCCGCTTCGAAAACCGCCTCGAGAGTAATGTTTTCTGTCACCGGCGCCGAAAAATCGTAAGCGGCGCCGTCGTTCCGCCAGCCGACGAATACTTTGCCGAGTACGGGATCGGGCGCGACGGAACGCGCGGTACCGCCGTAAACGACCGTTTGCGTATCCACCGTCGTTTCGCCGTTTTTAAAAGTCACGGTAAACGTCTTTTTGGCGTATTTCGCCACAACGGTTATATCCTCCGCATATTCTTCCGCAGCGAGTTTTTCCACAGCGGTTCCGTTCGCGAACCAACCGACAAAATCATACCCCGTAACGGCTGCGGCTTGCGGCAGTTCGAAGTCTCTGTCGAAATAATAAGTAGCGGACGGATATTCGCTTTCGGCGCTCTCCGGGTCGCCGTCGTCGAGCTTGACGAAATACGACACCGTATAAGAACAGACGTTCCATATCGCGGTAAACTCCATATCGCGCTCAACCGTTTTATCGGTAAAGTCGTATGCGCTTTCTTCGCCTTTAAGCTTCCAACCGTCAAATACATATCCGCGCTTGGTCGGCGACTGCGGCTCGGTCAAGATCGCGCCGGCGGCATAAAGCACCGAATTCGCGCCGTCGCCGTCATCGAATTTAACGATATAAGCATCCGTGAACTCTGCGGCGGCAAACACCGATTCGCTGAACGACGGATTATCCGTATACATCGTCAGAGTGAGTGTTTTCGCGTCTTTGCCCATATAAATCGACACACGTTTGCTGCTCGTCGATTTATCGATACTTTCGGTCTTGCCCGTCGTGATATTGCCGTTTTTGTCTTCGACTGTATAACGCAGTTCCAACGGCGTAACGTTCGGTTCGTCCATATGTCCGAAATCCGCTTTGCCGAGTATTCCCGTCAAAGTGTTGTATGCAACATCCGACACGTCGAAAACATATTGCGTGCCGCCCAAAAAGAACAGACCGTCGGGCGCTTCGATGTTTTTATCCGATTCGGCGTCGTAATACTGCGCTCTTCGTCCGTCGTACATGTACGACCGCGGCGACGAAATAGGCAGCACTTCGCTTGCGGTCTGAACGCCTGCAATCGAAACGAGTTTATCGCTTTTTTCGAAAAACGTCGGCGAAGCGAAATTTATCTTTCCGTCGTTGAACACCGTATCCGCAATAACGCGCAGTTCGAATACTTCCGCGTTTTCGGGTACAGCCACGCTTATCTCGCGCGGTGCGCGGCGTGCATCGCGTTCGTAATGGATATAAGTGCCTATCGAATCTATCTTGCCCGACGTATATACTTCCTTTCCGTCTATCCACACGTCGGCATGGTATCCCGTTCCGAGCGCCGCATAAGCGAGCGTCGAAAAATGCGAAAAGTTCATGCCTTTTATATTCCATTTGAGCGATATGAAATTGCCGACGTTATCTTTGTCTGCCGAATACGCTTCGTACGATACGTTCTTCAAATGCACGCCGATTCCGCCGTCGTAGGACAGTTTATCGTCGTACATCATGTATTCGAACGGCTCGCCGGCTATCGTCGTGTCAAATGCCGCGCCGTCGCAGTAGCCTTCGCTCCATCCGCCGATGCCCGGATTTTCCATACGGTCGTATATGCGCGTCGCAGGCATATATCCGTCCCATACGTCCTTTAAAAGCCGAACATCCAAAAACGCGCACGCGCCGTTGCCGTAACTGTAATTCACCGAATCCGCGCCGCAAATGCGAAGCGTAAGCTTGCTTGCGCCGACTATATCCGCACGCATTGTCATAGGTCTGTGATTGCTGTCAGGAACGCAGTTCCAATGCACGCTGTCGACGGTCTTATCGTCTGCGAGCACCGAAAATATGACGTTGTTGTTACCGCCGTCGTCGGGCATTGCGACTTTCAAATCCAAATAACGGAACTCGTCCGAATATGCCGAAACGTCGTACACGATATCCTGTTCGCCGTATACGGCAGGCATGTGCGTACCTATGCCGTTTTCGGTATAGGTCACGCCGCCGACGACCAACGGACCGCCGCTCGCGTGAAGATTTTTTCTTACTTCGCCCCAGCCGGCGACGGGCGTTCCTTCCCAATTAAGTTCTTCTACCACGCGAATCTCGGTCTTTGCCGTCGGCTCTTGCGCGACGTCTTCCGCTTTTGCGAATACTCGCGGCAAGAGCGTGACGAATGACGAAACTGCCGCCAAAACGGCGATAAAGACTATCGAGCGTTGTTTAATTTTTGTCATGATCCTCTCCTTATTATTTATTGAGGACAGACCGCCGATCTTACCCGACGGTCATTGCGTACATTTAATACGCTATAAACACAAGCTTTGTTTTCGGACGTTTCCAAACGCCCTGCGTCACTTTGGTGCCGTACACGGTTTTGCCGTAGATATCGACTTTGGTATCGTATGTTTTCCAAACGATATTTTCGCGTTCGCCGCCGACTGTACGCACAACGTTTGCGTACCGCGCCTGCGCGTCTTCGGTGATCAAAGCGATCCGAGAATCGCCGAGCGCAAGAGTGCGCGTAGTTATGAGTTTGCCGTCGACGAAGTAGTCGAATTTATTTCCGCGGCGCACTACTTTTAGGTTGTGATTTGCGTAGTAATCGAAACTGTCGGACATTTTTATATTAACTGTTCTGTCGCTCGTCCGTCCGCCCGACCGTTCGTATATTACGAAATTCGAATAGTACGCGTCGATGTAGAACGCCGCGAAATTGTTGTCGTCGACATACGCCGCAAAACCGCCGGCGCGCGGAAACGTTTCGTTGAGTCCGTTGCGCAATACGCATATATCGAACGAAAATTCGTAATCGGCAGACAGCCTGCCGCCGTACAGACCGGTCCTTCCGTATCCGACCGCACTCTGTACATACACGTTCGGTGAAGTATTTTCGGCGTTCACCGTAAGTTTTTCGTAACCGCTTACCCGTACCGTGACGTCGGCGAATTTCTGTCCTGCCGTGACTGTCGCCGTATCGATGAGCGTCTGAACGCCGGCATTCACGCCGTAGAATTTTAACGTAACCGTTCCGTCGGCGTCGGCGTCGTCGAGCGCGAGACGGAACGACACGTCCGTTTTGCCGCTCGGAATTACGATCTCCACGGACCGAGATACCGATACTCCGAAAGTTTTATCGGTAAGATCGAGCGTATCGCCGCCGACGTATCTTTCACCGTCGATGACAGCTTCGCCGCCGTCCGCACCGCTCGCTTCGAGCGCATCGGCGAATTCGAGATCGTTCTCGACCGTAAAATCCGTCAAACTTTGTTTCGTGCCGAAGCGGTTGTAAGCCGTAACCTCCACTGTGTAATTCCCTGCCGAAAGACCGCGCAATACGTTGCAAATCGCGCCTTCGGCGTCGGAAATAAACGAATATACCGTGTCTGCGCCGTTAATGATTTTAAACACGTAATAATCCGCATTGTCGGTTATATCGACGTTTATTTCA
>CATKFJ010000215.1 GCA_949747725.1 uncultured bacterium | reverse complement strand
GCCGAGCATAATAATATTCCGTAAATTCGATCAAGACCGTAATAACGGTCTATTTTGCGTTTGCAAAAAAACATGAATTCGTCTAACTTTCACCCCCCGAACGGCGCACGGTAAGCCTGCGCGTGCGCCGTTCGGGGTATCTTTTGGGCGTGGAGCAGTCCGATACCCCCGTTTCGTCTTGGTCGCGGCGCGGAGCGCCGCCCTCGTCAAGACCAAGCAACGTATAACTCTAATCAAACGAAAACAAAAACAGACAGAAAAAGCCAAACAAACGGATATATCCGCGAACAGAGAAGTATTGCCCCTGCAAGGATAAGTACAGAGCGAAAAAGACGATAGTTACACGTAAGCGCGGATATATTTCCTCATTGTTAAGTTTACCGAGGATACGGAATACGGCAATGCCGAATGAAAGGAGTGTTGTAAATCGGGTAAAACATAGTAGAGTTTACAAAGATCTCGAAATAGCCGACTTTTGGGGGCAGATTGGGGGCAAGATTTTCAAAGTGGTTAAAACCTTGTAAAAAGATGGGGTTAAATGGTTAAGAGCGTAATAAATTCGCAATAAAAATCGGGTCAAACTTGCGTTTTTACCCGAATTTCGTGGCGGAAAGAGGGGGATTCGAACCCCCGGTACCTGTTACAGTACGCCCGCTTTCCAAGCGAGTGCCTTCAGCCGCTCAGCCATCTTTCCGTACTTCGTCCACATACCGTGGACGAGATTCATATATTTAATTGTTTGGTTATGCGTTACCACTGGTTTCGGACGCATTCGGCAAAACCGACTTTGTCGTTAATAGAAACTATTTCACCGTCATTGAGCGTAACTTTCCCGTAAAACTTACCGAAGACCTGATGCTGGTCGGTCATTAGCCGAAAAAATCGCATATGATCCTTACGGTCTATCATCGGATAAAACATTATACTCAAACGTCCGTCGCTATCCGACATCTTCCAAGGTTTTAAATAGTCTATCTGACCTTGCGTAAACGGGATATCAAATGTTACATCACCGAGCTTATGCGCTTTGCCGTTACGGAATATTACGTTTTCCGTCGCAGTCGGTTGACCGAAACCGTACCCGAGGTTAAGTCCTAACGACGACCCGTCGTCGAGTTCGCACGACAGCGACGACCAATACCATTTGTTCTTGAACGGCCACACGCCCCTGCCCCAATCGAGCACGCCGTGTCCGCCGTTAAGATCATGATGTTCGTCGCCTATCTCGAACCAACCGCTGCCTGTCAAGCAATTCACTTTGGTATTGTAGTAAAACTGTCGCTTTTTCCTAAACGGCACAACTACCGTAATATTATCGCCGTGCGGCGGATCGAGCGTTATCTCGCACCTAAAATCACGTTTATCGTAAAACTTTTTATATTGTGCTTTAAGCTTACGCGTTCCGTCATCTTCTATCTCGAACCCGATCGTGACGCCGCCCTTGTCGAATAACACGTTGCCGTGCGAACAGTCGGACGGCATATGCAGTTTGCCTTTAGGCATCAGCCCTATCTTACTTTTGGTATTGAACCTGATATGTTTGAAATCGAGCACGGATACCGACGCAAGCGACATATACGAATTGTCGGCAACCGTCAACGCTATCATGAATCTATCGTTGCCGAAACAGTAGTAGTCCCATTCCTTTATACGCAGTTTATTGCCCTTAACGGCGGCACGGTCGTAATGTTTGACCTGCTTGTAAGCATAACCGCTCTCGCAAAGAACGCCTTTGTCGTCGAGCAACTCGCCTTCGCCGAGCAAATAAGAGCGCATAGATTAACGCTTGGAGAACTGCGGAGCTTTACGCGCTTTTTTAAGACCGTATTTTTTACGCTCTTTCATGCGCGGATCGCGTGTAAGGAAGCCGGCTTTCTTGAGCGCCGGACGATAAGTCGCATCCACGTTGCAGAGCGCGCGCGAAATGCCGTGACGTATAGCGCCAGCCTGACCCGTATAACCGCCGCCGCGCACATTGACTATAACGTCGAACTTGCCTGACGTGTCGGTTTCCGCAAACGGTTGATTAACAATAAGCTTGAGCGTGTCGAGCGGAAAATAATCGTCGAGCGTACGCTTGTTGACGGTAATCGTACCGGTGCCGCCCGCGAGAATACGTACACGCGCAACAGCTTTTTTACGGCGTCCCGTACCCCAATATTGAACTTTCTTTTTGGCGGAAGATTTAGCTGCCATGTTTAATTACCTCTTTTCTTATTTCTTAACGTTTTTGGACTCGATAACGAGCGGTTGGGGCTTTTGTGCCGCATGATTATGCTCGGCGCCTTTAAAGACTTTGAGTTTCTTTATCATCTGACGTCCGAGCGAATTTTTGGGAAGCATGCCCTTAACAGCTTTCATGACCGCTTTGTCCGAATTCTCTTCCAAGAAATGCACATACGTCTGCTGTTTAAGACCACCCATATATCCGGTGTGATAAGTACGGAGCTTTTTGTTCGCCTTGTCGCCCGTAAGCGCTACCTTATCGGAATTGACGACTATTACGAAATCGCCCACATCCGTATTGGGAGTGTATTCGGGTTTGGTCTTACCTTTGAGCACGGCAGCTACCGTACTTGCAAGGCGTCCGAGCGGCACGCCCGCCGCATCAACTACGTACCAATTGCGCTTGTATTCCTTATTACCGATCTTATAGTCGGCAGAACGGGAATCGATTTTTTTTGCCATCAATGTTTTCATCGAAAACAACCTCGTAAAAAATAGTTTCAAGCGCAAACGTTTCACGCCGTCGCGCTCTCGTAACGGGCATACGGTCAGTCGGGGCAGACTAAACCGCTACACAGTTACGGTGCAATGGATATTATACTATAAATCGCACGGCATGTCAACTGTTTGGACGCCTTTTGGTAAACCGAGTTTTACACGCGTCCGCAGATCGTTTTACGACTTATTGTTCGTTTTCCGATACCGAATTGCCGATAGGGATCGATATGTCAAAAAAATCGACAACATTCTACGAAAAGACATAAAAGTACTACATTTCGGTTATGCCGTTTTTGTTGATAAATGTCGCAAAATAATTTACACTATAACTATGAACAACGAATTTAACGAATACGCGACGCTTGTCGCCGACAGAACATTCAGACATACCGCGGAAAGACTTGTAATGCTATGCGGAATACGCGCCGATTTGAAAGGCTTTGACTGTCTTATAGACGCCGTGATACTTTACGGCGTCGGTAATTGCAACGGCTTTTGCGAGATATACCGAGTTATCGGCGAGCTTAAAAAACTCAAGCCCAAATCCGTAATGCGCGAAATTTCTTATGCGATCGACCAATCCTACGACATACACGAAAAGCTATCTGCGTTTATCGGTATTAAAATCAAAAAGACGGATATACATAACGGCTTCGTGATAGCCTATCTCGGCAAGATATTTCGAAACCCCGATCTCAGCCTTTATGCCTGATCGCCGTTTCCTATTTAACGACGTTATATAAATATAAAAACGCCCGACTTTAGCTTGCCAAGCGTTTTTAAATTCACACCATTATAAACGGACCGTTATTTCTTTTTATTAACGATCTTATCAAGCTCCGCCATTAACTTTTGAACGCGCTCGCGCTTGATGTTTATCTGTTCTGTAAACGCGCGGAAGTATGCGACGTCGCGCTCGTCGGGAGCGACATGGCTAAGCAATGCTTCGATTATCACGGCTTGAGAGCGTGAACGTTTTTCCTCGAGTATTTTGATCTCCTGCTCGAGTATATTGATTTCCTTTGCGATTTCTCTTTTAATAGACATATCAAACTCCTTATCCCGACGCACGAATTATCGGCGCAAGGTTATCTGTTAATATTATTAGTCGTCCGCCGTCGCGTCATCGACAGGTTGATCGGACGTTGCCGCCGCGGCGGCGCTTTGATCTTCCTTACTGTCGACGGTCTCATGCGCGCCGCTCTTTTCGGCACGCGACGCGGCTATATCGCGAACGATGTCTGCTCGCGCTTTAAGCTCTTCGGCTTTAGCTTCCGTTTCCTTGGCTTTCTTCTCGAGCGCCTCCGCCTTTTTAAGATTCTGATTATTGCTTGCTTGCGACGCAATCTTCATGGCAGCGGCTTTTTCCTCCACCTCTGCCGCCTTTTGCTCCGTAGCCTGAGCGCGAGCTTTCAATGCGGCGGCGCGTTCTTTCATGGCGCTCGCCTTTTGCTCGAGCGCAGCGGCTTTCTCTTCGGGAGAACGCGCTTTTTCCGCAAGAGCGGCGGCGCGGCGCGCAGCCTTCTTTTCTTCTTTGGCTTGAGCGGCGGCAAGCGCCAAATTCTTCTCGTTTTCCGCGTCTAACAAAGCCTGTTGTTCGCGATCGCTTGCCTCGAGCTGCATCATGGTATGCTGAGCGTACGCCGTTATTTTGCCGACTCGCACGGCGGCAATAGTAGCGTCTATATCGGCTTTGGCACGGAACGATGCAAGCATCTTGGTAGTGAACATTCTCAGTATGCCTTTAACGTGGAGCACGACAAACACTACGGCTACAACAGCAAGCGCACCGAGCACTATGAGCAATACCGCCCACCAAGGCAGACCGCCGCCGCCGACAACAATGTCTTCGGATTCGAACACACGGAATATGAACATTTTTTCGAGCGATCTGTAATCGTTATTGCCCTCTACGCTGACGGTAAACCTGTAAGATTCGGGGCGCATTTCGTTCAAGCGGTTGATGCCGTTGACGCTGTCGTAGTACACTTCTTCGCCCGTATCTGTATCGGTAATAACAATTACGGCAGTACCCCACAGCGCTTCCGCAACGGGCATATTGACTTCGGAATTAAACTCGCCGTCCTTCCAAGACTCGATAGAAGGATAGGTTTTCCATTCGTTAGGCGACTGCAAAACGTTAAACGCGATCGACTGATTTTCTATTCCCGAATAGTTATCAGTACCCACGACGGTGGCTGTCAAACGGTACGCTCCGGCATGCAACGCTTTGAGTTTTTCTTCGGTCTGAACGCTTACTATCCCTTTATCCGTAACGGTAAACGCGTTAAGACCGTCCAAAACTACGCCGTCCTCGTCGGTTATCGCAAAAGTAATGTCCGAAATATTCGAATAGTACAGCGGCTTGGCGGAAATAAGATTTACGTCGCGATCGAAATCGCCGTACGTCCAACGGATAATATTAGGCGTTTCCACCCAACCGTTACGGGCTTGAAGAATACCGAAAGTTACATCTTCTGAAATAGCGCCGTACTCGCCTTCGACCTCGTTTACCCAAGCGTGAAGTATGTATCTATTTACAGGCAAAGCGTTAATGCCGTCTACATAATCGCCCACAACGCTGTAATACTCGTTATTCGATTCGCCGAAATTAAGCTGAACGTCGATATCGTCAAGCTCTATATAAGTTTCCTCGCCGTCACGTTCGAACATAGCGGTTACGGGACTACCCGTCATATCGAGGATTGAAAAGTGAACGCGGTCATGCTGTACGGAAATGACGGGATCGCCATCGGGCATGATTTCGGGCGGTTGGACGTCCGACATATCCGATTCGGGAAGAACCGCCGCTTGACCGTACAAAACATTAAGCTCGGCATTAAAGTTACCGTACGTCCATGAAATAATGTTGGGCGATATCGTCCAAGTATTCCTGTCTAAAATTTTAAAATCTACGGTCTTATCGAGTTCGACAACACTTGAATTTTCCATTCGCACATAAAGTTTATACGCGCCGACCGGTAAAGTGTTTAATGCTAAAGCATATTCTTCTGCCGAATATTTAATGTTATCGTTCTCTACCGAATTTGTTATCCTGTAATAATTGTCGTCTTCCACCGAAATATACTCGACGGCAATATTTTCGAGCGAAACGGTCTTTGTTATCTGCACGTCGCCGTTCTGAACGGATATCGACGGAGAAAGCGCGTCACCGGCGCCGTTGCGAACCGAGAAAACGATATTTGCCCCATCGGACACATTAGCCGCCTCGGCATAAAAAACGTTAACATTCGCGTCGAAATTGCCGTAGACCCATTGTTTTACAGACGGTTCTACGTTCCAAGTCGGCTGAGTCGAAACCGACGTATCGCCGTCCGTTTCATCCGCATAAGCCTTGGTACCGATTCCTACAAATCCAAACGCAACCAAACACATCGCGCATACAATACCAAAGATTTTAATAAATAACGAATGTAATTTCTTAATCATAATAAACCCTTTTTATGTTTGATAAATCGACGGTGACCCATACCGACATATACCTATCCAAACATAACATATACATAATTTTACAAGAATAGCCGCGTTTTGTCAAGTCCTATAAGAGAATTTATCGATAAATATAATTCAATCGGGTATTCGATCAAATCAAAATGAGCAAGCGCACCGCTGCGCCTGCTCATTTATTATAAAAGCAAAGCTTTTGTATTGCTATCGCAATAGTTATCCGTTCTTTATTAAAGTTGCTATTTCACCGAGAGCGACATAGGTATCGGACGTATTTGCGCGCACTTTAACTGCGGTCACGGTATACGTTTCATACGCAACGCCGTCGTCGGCGACTTTATTCTTTACTCGATCGTAAATGTACGGGTACAGATATATCTCGCCCACACTGCCGTCGCTATTCCCGATAAGCACCTTTACTCTGTCGAAGTAAACGGTTTCGCCGTCGACGTTAAGCGACTTAACGGACGACAGTTGAACTTCGCCGTCGACTATTTCGGCAGACTTGTAAATATACTCTACCATATACTGCTCGCTCGACGGCGCAATGTTATCCACTTCCTCGGCGGACATTTTTATTTTATCGCCGTTCGTATTGCGGACAAAGTTATACGAATAATCCCAATTCCATTGAAGTATCGCGCTCATGATATTGAAATCCATATCGCTCATGGCGTTGCGCAACTTACTCTGGATATTATCGTTAGTAGACTCCGGCGACGTGGATGATTTGCCGAGGTCGTAAAAATCGTAACGCTCGGGGCTTTCGAGCTTATCGAGCGGATCTACACGCACGGCGCACAGCACGGCGATCGCTATGAGTATGAGCGCCGTAATGCCGCCGACGACAGACACTATTATATTCGACGTTCTGTGCGCGCTCTTTGTGACCGTAACGTTATTCGTCTTTTTGATTGTTTTGTTTTTCTTCGCCATATTGTTTCCGTCCGAATTTATTGATTGGAGTTTGAATTTGTACTATTTGCCGTCGCCGCCGTCCGCTTTGTTTTCGTCATCGGACGTCTTTGTTTTGGCGGTACTGCGCTTGATAGGCTTTTTGGCGGTACTGTGTCCCGATTTTTCGGCGTCGCTATCGCTCGTTTCCGTACCTTTCGCTTCAACGGGATCCTGCCGATCCGACAAGCTATCGGGTTCCGTGTCGCCGCCTATCGTACTTACTTTTTCGGGTTCGGCTATCGGCTTAAAGTCAGAAAGCTTCTTAACAGGTGCTTTTTCCATTTCGCCTTTGTGCGCCGCTTTGTAACTGAGCCGCTCGTTGAGCGCTTTTTTGACCTCGTCCGGCGACGCTCCCGACATAAGCATATCCACTTCTTCGGTATATATCGTTTCGCATTCCAACAGCACGCGCGCCATGTTTTCCATGATCTTGCGATTGTCGGAAAGTATCTTGAGCGCCTTGGCATGCGCTTCGTCGAGCAAACGCTTTACTTCTCCGTCTATCTGCGACGCCACTTGTTCCGAATAAGAATGCTGGGTTTGATAATCTCTGCCGAGGAACACTTCCTGACTGCCGCCGTAATACACGGGACCGACTTTCTCCGACATGCCCCACTCGGTGACCATCTTGCGCGCTATGTTTGTCGCTTGCTGAATATCGCCGACCGCTCCGGCCGTGTAGTCCTCTATAACAAGCTCTTCCGCCGCGCGTCCGCCCATTGCCTGAGCGAGCATACCGAGCACTTTGCTATGCGATATGTGGTTGTTATCGTTATCGGGTCTGTACATGGTATATCCGGCAGCCTGACCGCGAGGGATTATCGAAACTTCCTGAACGGGATCGCAACCCTTTGTCATACGCGCAACGATCGCATGTCCCGCTTCGTGGTAAGCTGTGATACGCTGATCGACGGGCGTGACGAGCCGCGATTTCTTTTGCGGACCCATTACTACCTTATCGATACCTTCGAACATATCTTCCATAGATATGCGCGTACGGTTTTCGCGCGCCGCAAGTATTGCAGCTTCGTTAAGCAGATTTTCTATATCCGCGCCCGAAAAGCCGCTTGTGATGCGCGCAAGTGTTTGGAAATCCACGTCGGCTGCAAGCGGTTTGTTGCGCGCGTGAACCTTGAATATCGCTTCCCTTCCGCGCACGTCGGGCAAGTTGACATATATCTGCCTGTCGAATCTGCCGGGACGCATAAGAGCCGGATCGAGAACGTCGCTGCGGTTGGTAGCCGCCATTACGATGATATGCTCGTTGGACTCGAAACCGTCCATAGCCACAAGCAATTGGTTAAGCGTTTGCTCGCGTTCGTCGTTACCGCCGCCCATACCGGCGCCGCGTTGCCGTCCTACCGCGTCTATCTCGTCTATAAACACTATGCACGGCATATTCTTTTTGGCTTGATCGAACAGATCGCGCACGCGCGACGCGCCTACGCCTACGAACATTTCCACAAAGTCCGAACCCGATTTAGAGAAGAACGGCACGTTCGCCTCGCCGGCGACGGCTTTGGCGAACAACGTTTTACCCGTTCCGGGCGGACCTACAAGCAGTACGCCGTGCGGAACGCGCGCGCCGACTGCGGTAAACTTCTGCGGATTTTTAAGGAACTCGACGATCTCTTTAAGCTCCTCTTTTTCCTCTTCCGCTCCGGCAACGTCGGCAAACCTGACCTTAAGCTGATTTTGCATGTTGGTCTTGGTCTTACCGAAATCCATTGTGGTTTTGTTGGCATTGCCCATCGCTTTAAACATGAATATCATCAGAACGACGAGCAGCACAAGACCGAGTACGGGAATAATATATTCCGTAATAGAAGTTGCGTAACGATCGTTGAAGGACAGGATTATCTGCTTATCTTCATCGTTGCCTACATATTTATCGACGGCTTCGATTACAAGTTCGTAACGCGAAAAAACCTTATATTTATAAGATTTGCCGCTGTCGTCCGTGCGGACATAAGCGGTATCGTTTTCGAGATATATCTCTACCACGCTTCCGTCGTTTATATCGTTCACGAGTTCCGTATACGTTTTCTCTTGCAATCCCATGGACGCGTAAACAATAACGCCGATGATGACGCCTATAAGAATAACGCTTATGACCGCTATCAATACCTTAGTGCTTGTTTTCAAATACGATTCCTCCGAATCGGTCGTTCTAAGTACGTCTACGCCCGATTTAGGGCATAAAACCCCTACTTAAAATTTCCTTATTCAGTAGTATATCACGTTTGACCGAATTGTACAAGCATTTTTTACCACGTGACCGATTTTTAATGGAGTTTTAATTTTATACGTTATCGTTATAGCGCGCTCTTTTTACCGCCGCAGTCCAGCCGTCTAACAGTTTGGCGCGTTTTTGCGCGTCCATGTTCGGCTTGAACAAAGTTTCGCCGTCGTTCGGCTTTTCAAGCTCCGCCATATCGAACGCGCCAACGGTCAGTCCGGCAAGATATGCCGCGCCGAGCGCCGTAGTTTCTATTGTTTTGGGACGAACTACATCAAGCGCCGAAATATCGGACATAAACTGCATTAACGCATTGTTGGCAGACGCGCCGCCGTCTACCGCGAGCCGATCCACTTTGATTCCGCAATCCTTTTCCATTGCCGCAAGCACGTCGTTCACTTGATAAGCTATGCTCTCGAGCGCTGCGCGTATAAAATGTTCGCGCGTCGTACCGCGTGTAATGCCCGTTATCGTGCCGCGCGCGTAAGGATCCCAATACGGCGCGCCCAGCCCGACAAACGCCGGAACTATATACACTCCGAGCGTATCTTCGACCGATTTGGCATACCGCTCAGTTTCCGCAGACGTCCGTACCAATTGCATCTGATCGCGCAACCATTGAACTATCGCGCCGCCGACGAAAACACTGCCCTCTATAGCATACGTCGGTTTGCCGTCGGCGCTTGCCGCAAGCGTAGTTATAAGCCCGTGCTTGCTCACGACCGCGTCGTTGCCGGTGTTCATCAAAAGAAAACAGCCCGTGCCGAAAGTGCTCTTGGCTTTGCCGCTTTTAAAACAGCGCTGTCCGAAAAGCGCGGACTGCTGATCGCCGGCAACACCGGCGATAGGCACGCGCGCACCGAACACCGCTACGTCGGTATGTCCGAACAGGCTTCCCGACGGACGCACTTCGGGAAGCATACCGCAAGGAATGCGGAACAACTCTAACAGGTCTTTATCCCATTCGAGCGTATGTATATTGAACAGCATAGTGCGCGACGCGTTTGTGTAGTCGGTCGCGAAAATCTCGCCTGCCGACAGCTTCCACATCAAATATGTATCCACCGTGCCGAACAACAGATCGCCTTTTTCCGCTTTTTCGCGCGCACCCGACACGTTGTCGAGTATCCAGGCAAGTTTTGTGGCGGAAAAGTACGCGTCGAGCGGCAGACCCGTTTTGGCGTAGACCGTTTCGGCACAGCCGTCCGCCTTCAGTTTATCGCAAACCTCCGCAGTGCGGCGGCATTGCCAAACAATTGCGTTATAAACAGGCGAACCCGTATGCTTGTCCCATACTATTGTCGTTTCGCGCTGATTGGTTATTCCTATAGCGGCTATCTCGTTGCGGTTGAGTCCGCACCGCGCAAGCGCCTCCGATGTCACGGCGGCGACCGACGAATAAATTTCGAGCGGATCGTGTTCCACCCACCCGTCGCGCGGATATAACTGCGCATATTCCGCTTGAGCTATAGCTTTCGATTCGCCGCGACCGTCGAAAACCACTGCGCGCGAACTCGTAGTTCCCTGATCGATAGATAATATGTATTTGCAGTTCATTATTCCGCCCGATAATTTTAATGATATAATTGTATCATATAATATAAAAACTTGTCAATGCGTAATGCAATTTACAGATCCGCGTTTTCCGACTCTTTATTCATATAAGCCAAATCGTAACAATTATATCAATAATTTCCTTGACAACCGAAAATAATTATGGTATATTATTCCCGTTGCGTAAACTATAACGCGTTACGGCATACGGCGGTTCTTCTCTCCGCCGACTCTCATCTTTATATCTTGCATTTTGCTACTGTGGCTCAGTTGGTAGAGCAGCTGATTCGTAATCAGCAGGTCGGCGGTTCGAGTCCGCCCAGTAGCTCCAAACCCCACCGCGAGGCG
>CATKFJ010000214.1 GCA_949747725.1 uncultured bacterium | reverse complement strand
CTTAATTCGCAACGGTTGTCAATGTTTAAACAGCGACCCGACCGAGTTTTTTAACAAAAGCCCTTTACATTATTCGATCGAAATGATATAATATATATAATAAGAATCGAAAATGCAAGGCAAAACGATGAAAGACCACGAATCCGAAGAAATGTATCTCGAAACAATACTCGTACTCAAAGGCGAACGTCCGGCAGTACGGTCTATCGATATTGCGGAAAAACTCGGCTACGCCAAATCCAGCGTGTCGCGCGGAGTGAGTTTGCTTCAAGACAGAGGCTATATTACCGTAGGCTCGGACGGTTTTATAGACTTCACGGCAAAGGGCGCCGAAAAAGCCGATACGATCTACGACCGACACAATACGCTTACTCTTTTATTAAAAGAACTCGGCGCAAGCGACGAACTTGCGGAAACCAACGCCTGCCGTATAGAACATGTTATAGACGACGAAGTTTTCGAGCTTATAAAAGAATACGTAAAAAAGAATGCATGATTGCGAAAGGACGCCGCGGCGTCCTTTTTTGTTTGATATTCTGTATGCGTAACGCCTATCGGTTGTCGTATTCGCCCCAAAAAGTATAATCGGGCGCGGCGGTCATTCCGATGTTTTGTTGCAAATTTATGCTCGGTTCGTTATCCAAATACACGTCGCACACGGGCATTCTCCCGAACGTCATTATAAAGTTTATCAAAAAGCGTTCGAGCGCCGAACCGATACCCTGCCTTCGGAATTGCTCGTATACCTCGAGCATGCCCATATCACCTTCGGGATGTCTGCCGATAAATCCGGCAAGCCGTCCGCCTTTTATCGCGCCGAATATGCCTTTGTCGCGCATCAGCTCGGCAATGGTCTGCACCGAATAATCGCCGGGATTGTGATACCTGTCTTTTACTGTTTGCGCAAGCGTGGGCGCAAGCCGTTTTATTTCCACGCCGTCAGGCAAATTTACAGCCGGCGGCATCGGATCGGTATATGCGTAAGTTTTTACCGCATTCGCCTCGAACCCTATGATTTTGGGTGTGTTTATGGGCGCGCACAGAATACATACCAACCCATTTATCCCGAACTTTCGGGCAAACTTCGGAAAATCGTTTATATCCTCGACCAAACATTTATATCTGCCGTCGATGCGGACAATGATTGCACGGTCGTCGTTTACGATATATTCACCGCCCTCGAACCGTACTATCTCGTCCAGCATTGCGCGAGGTATTGTATACTTGTCGTTTTCCGTCAATTTCATACCGACAGTTTACACCGTTATAGATAATGTGTCAATTATTTTATTCGGCATTTTTAAGCAAAATAAAGCGTCGTATTGAAAGGGGGGACAATACGACGCTTTACCAAAGGAAGAAAAAGATTGCAAAGAGTAACTCTTTACTCGACTATTATAATATACGTTATTGTTGACTACGTGAAAATATAATGAATTTTATGACCTTAAAACCGTATGCATTTATTCCCAACCGATCCCGACCGCGCAACGATCACACGCCGCGGATCTGAGCGTTGGGGACGTGCCGTTTAACCAGATCGAGATAGCGCGACAGCACGATTCTCTGCGGCGACGTCAAGTTTTTAGACGGAACGGTATCGCGCATGACGAAACTTTGCAAGAAATACCGCTTTGCGCCGCGGATCATGATCGAAGCTTCTTCTATGCTTTTTTCGTCGAACAGCTCCGTGACAACGGTAGTCCGGAACTCATAGTCTATCCCCGACGTCATTATCAACTCTATGGACTCGCGTATAGGTGCAATGTCGAACTTTTCAGCGTACAGTCCTACGGTTTCGGCATAACGTTCCGGAGAGTTTTTTATATCCATGGCGATATAATCGATCAAGTCTTTTTCGATAAGCTCCTTGATTTTCTGCGGCAAATACCCGTTGGTATCGAGCTTTACGCTATAACCGAGCGCTTTTATATCGCCCAAAAACCTGTCGAGATCTGTATATACGGTAGGTTCTCCGCCCGTAACGCACACGCCCTCGAGCACGCCTCTGCGCTTTTTCAGAAATGCGAACACATCGTTTTCGTCGTAAAACTCCGTATCCGGCGCAAGCAGTTCGCTGTTATGGCAGAACGGACAGCGAAAATTGCACCCCGGCACAAACAACGTACACGCGGTGTGTTCGGGATAATCCAAAAGCGTGAGCTTTTGTATGCCGCTTATCTTTATGTATTTATCCAATTTAAATCTCTCGAAAATGTATTTTTATCATTATACATACATTTACGAAGTTTGTCAAACCAACCGCGTATATTCAGTTCCCGATTATCTTTGCCAATCTGATGCGTTGCAAAAGAGATATATCCATGCTTACCAAACAACAGTCCGAAAAATGCTCGCACGCAGAATAGCCTTTTTCGTGTTCGAAATAAAAATTATCCCTGTACTTAGGCAAGGTATGAACGGGCGGCGGTTTTTTAACGTCAAACCCCGCATTTTTAAGTTCGTTCATTCTGTTCGCCGCGCGACACAGCGCATACGTCGCGGCGTCTCCGTCGGTCGGCGGCACGATTTTATCCGTACTTTCGCACAGCGCCGCAAGATTTTTACGCGCCCGTGCCGTCAGCTTTTCCGACGTTTCGAACTGCGCGATATCAAGCGCGGCGATAAAATCGTTCATTCGGTAATCGTGGTTTTCGCTCTCGGAATATACGATACGCGCAAACTGTTTCGCTTTTTCGGTGTCGTCGCCGCAAAGCAACGCTCCGCCGCCGCCGGCCAATCGTTTATCGAACGCAAGCACGCCGTAATCGCCGTTAGCTCCGCACCGTCTCCCCTTGTAATTCCCCGAAAACGCGTCGCACGCGAGTTCTATCATATTTACGTTCCACGATCTGCACAACGGCAACAAAACGTCGTAATCGGCGATCGATCCGAAAGCGTTATCCACTATTACGGTGCGCGGCGGCTTATCCTGCAGCTGCGCCCAAACAAGCGCCGTTTCGAGCGCGTGCGGCGAAACGCAACGCGTTGTCGGATCGCAATCCAAAAACACGGGGATACCGCCTATATAATCGACGGCGGCAATGTACGAGTAGAATGTGAACGACGGCACGAAAACATAATCACCGTCCCGTACGCCCGACAGGAACAGCGCCGTATGTAATGCCGCGTCAGCCGACGAAAGCGCGACCGCGTTCACTCCCGTATGATTTTTCAGCTTGCGTTCGAGCTTTACCGTATTGGGTCCGCCCGACATGGCGTCGGCGAGCGCGCTCGCCGAGTAGCCGTATCTGTCTATAAATAGCATAGTTATAGTATGCATTCCGCCGCCCTTTACAATTCACACTGCGTTTGACAAATTTAACGGTACGTGATATTATATTGCATATGGGATTGTTTTTGAGTTTAAAAACATTGACTTCGTTCTGTATTATATACTGTTCGCTTGTATTGCTGTGCATAGCTACGCTTGCGGTATTCGTAATAATATTCGGCAGGCGCGCGCGACGCAACGTTCGCGACGAAAAGATCACAAGCCTTGCCGACGGATTTTCGCCGCTCGACATCAAGCGCATATTCATAGGCAAAACATATCCTCGCAAACTCACTCGCGCGCTTATAGTGCATTGGGCGAACTGCGGTTACATAAAAGTAAAGTACGTAAATAAGCATAGAGTGCGCGTTACGAAAATCGCGGACATGCCGCGCCACGACAGCGAGGACGCTTTGTTTTTCGACCGCGGCGTGTATGCACGCGAATGCGAATACTTTAAACTTTTCGCACGGAAGATCAGGCATAAAGCCGAAGTAGACCTGCGTCATCCGCTATTCACCAAAGCGGACGTCAAATCGGTAAACATGTCGTTTGCCGTACGCGAGGACGAAGGCGTGTACTCCGCAAAGCACTACTCGCTAAAGATATTTTCCATAATAATCTCCATAATCCCCTTCGCGCTGACTGAGATATGGATCGGCACGGATACGGGCGTATATATGGGGATAATATTTATTTTCACCGCAATTATAGGGCTTATGGTTTTGATGTTCGTCAACGAAATGCCCATACTGTTCAAACTGATATGGTGCGGCATGTGGTTGGGCATTTCGATAGGCGCAACGATCGCGTACGCAAGCGCGAGCTACGACCCGTTCGGAGCGGCGTACGTTTCGGCGATCCTGCTTTTATTGGGTCCGCTGTTTATAATCAGGTTTATAGACTATCGCGAAAAAAACAATCTCGACGATTACTCCGATCTGATAAACTACCGCAAATTCTTATTGCACGCGCCGACCGACGAACTGAATACCGCAGATTATATAAAAGCGTTGCCGTTTATTTACGCATTCGGCATAAAACCGTTTGTTAAGCGACGGTTCACTAACCGCATATGTCCCGATTGGTATTCGGGCGACAAAGAACTTAAGGGGGCGCTGCTGTAATGAACGTCGGACTTCAAGTATTTTGTTGCATACTGTCTTTTTTTGTTCTTATCCTCCCCGTCGCGTCTATAATAATCGGCAAGGTTCGGCTAAAGCGCGCGCTTAAACCGATCGACTATTATCCGCCGCGCGGTTACTCGCCTATAGACGTAATGATCAAGTATTACGGATCGCACGCCAAAGCGCACGGGCTTATAAACCCCATTATGCTGTATTGGGCGTCACGCGGTTTTATTACGATAGAAGAAGACTGCAAACGCGGTTTAAAACTCACAAAGCTGAAAGACCTTAAACCGCCCAAACATATAATCGACGCGGACATTACCGCGCAGGAAAATTACGAGATCGAGCTGAAATATTTCAACTTACTGTTCGGCTCCGGCGACGTTTTTTATACGCTTACGGCAGACAGCAGTTACAATAAAACAAATAACGCCTTTATAAAAGACTGCGGCACGTCGGCACGCGGCGCGCGCACTAAGCTTACGACCGGACTGTCGTACCTATCTATGATAAGCGCATTTATAGTTGCGGCAATAAACACGCTTACGGTCGGGCTGTCGACGGGCAGCGGTCCGCTGATGTTGATGTCGATATTTCCGCTCGTAGGCATGATAGCGTTCCGCGCAATCGGCAACTTCGACGACGATATAGCCGCTATTATAAAATACCCGTTTTTTATAATATGGGGCGGCGTACCGCTTGTGGTGTTATTGACAATGATCGGCGGTAGCGCGGCGGCGGTGCTCGGCGTTTCGATGGCGACAAGCGCATTTGTTATAGACTTCCTTGCAGAGCGTATAGATATTCGCAGTCAAGCGGATATAGAAGTTTACGGCAAGATCTGCGCGTTTAAAACCTTTTTGCTGCATGCCGAACGCGACAGAGTGGAAACCCTGATCGAAGACAATCCCGATTATTATTACGACATCCTGCCCTACTGCTATGTGCTTAAAATAACAGACAAATTGATGGCGGTGTTCGACCGCATTACACTCGACGGTCCGAGCTGGTACTTAGGCGATCTGCGCAATACGCTTATGTTCTGATCGTATTCGGCTTTTCCGATCATAAAAAATCTTAATTTTTCTTGGCGCTCGAAATATATTCGAGCGTCAATTCTTTTGCGCGGTCTAACGAACGCTTATCGCCATCCGCGAGCAACGCGCCGTTAAATTTCACCTCGTCGTACTTATCGCCGAGCTCGGTCTTGGCGAGGTCGTGCAAATACTCCATATAGTAAGTGCCGTAACCGTACGAAACATAAACAGCCGGATATTCGGACATAAGTTGTACCATTTCCCGAGCGAATTCGGGACTAAGCCCGTCCTCTACAAGATCGTCTACCGAGTATCCCAAATAATTTATCTCCAAATCATATAACAGCATGGACACATAGTCGGCTGCGGTATTATATTTATCGTACTTGCTATACAGCTTAGCCGCTTCGGAATCGGTCGTTGCCGCGATGTAATCGAGTACCGCGCCTTCCACATACTGCGCCCAGCCCTCGGAAAAAGCAATATGCCCCGTTGCAACGGAAAGCAGATCCAATCCGTTCTGTTTGGCGTTCAGGTACGAATACAAATGCCCGGGGTATCCCTCGTGCGCAAGGAGCGTAAGCAATCCCGAGCCTTCGTTATCTACGATCGTCCCGTTGAGCGTGATATACTCTTTAGATCCCTGCTCGTCGATCGGCGAGAAATAATAGTACGCCACGGTATTCGTACGCTTGCCCACCGTTTCGTCCATATATTTGAAATCTATTTCTGGCACTGTGGTTAAGTCGGGAACTATCGTTCTCGCCGCCTCTTGCAAATAACTCATTATATCGTGCGGATCTTCGAGATCGAGATAAACTCTTTCCTTATGGAAATATTCGTAAAACTCGTCGTAAAGCTCGGTATTCGTATCCTCGTATCGATCGACCTCGGCAAGCACTCCGCTCTTGACGTCGTAACATTCGAGATAGAAATCCGCAAGCGCGTCGAATTCTTCCAATATATTAACATCGTCGAATCCCGTGCGCCCTTCGAACAACCATTTATAATACGCTCTGCCTTTTGCGCCGTACTCGCCGAGATAGCTTTTTTCAACAGTCTGCGTCTTGCCTTTGTACAGATCGAGCCCCGTCATGAGCTGCCTTGCGCCTGCCATAAACCCGTCGGTAAGCGCGTCGTCGAACTTAGCTTTGTACGACGTTTTTTGCGCCGCCGACAAGAACTCCGCGCCGTCCACCATGTGATGCGACAATTCGTACAGATAATAGTTATCGCCCTGCTCCACCACGTCGTCGAGGTAAGAGATCATACCCGATACCGAATAGTCGTAAAGCGGATATCCCGCCGCCGCGCGATCGCTCGCGAAATCGATATACGTGCCGAACGCCTCCTTTGTGGATTGTGTGACCGTTATAAGATATTTGATATCGTCCTCGTTGCGGAACGTATAGTTTTCGAACGACAGCGCGAAATCGGACACCATTCCGCCGTCCGAACTTATATAAGAACCGCCGAACAATTGAAAATCGAGCGCGTAATCGGAACTGTAATATGACATATTGTCGCTCAACAAATCGTCAATGGTGCGGTAAACGCGCTGTTCCGCAACGCTCAGATCGGAAAAAGAAATGCTCTTCAGTTCGCGGTAAAGCTGATCGTAAACGCTGTTGATCTCTTTTATATCGTTCGTCGTTAGCGCCGAATAACCGTACCACGACGGATCTTGTATTTCGGAAAAACCGAACGACTGTTCGGGATGCGCCATAAACTCGTTACGCCCGAAAACGTCGTTCGCAAACGACGAATACACAAGCAGGTCTTCGAGTTCTTTAAGCCGCTCGGAGTTTGTGGGGATATCCAAAATACCGCTGCAAGCAACAAGTCCGCACGCGGGCGCGGCAACGATCGCCAAACAGCACGCGGCGGCAGTTATACGTTGTTTTACATTTTTCATGAGAATTTCTCCGTCAGTCAAGTAAACTGTCTATATATTAAATCATCTCTTCGAAAAAGTCAATCGAAACGAAATACTATCGATATCGCAAGCACGGCATAAAAAACGCACTCCCCGTGAGAAGAGTGCGTTATTGCGATTTGAATACCGTAAGCGGTCACGATCAGCCTTCGTCGTAAACGGCGAACGAATCGATACCTACTTTTCCTTTACACCGTATCTCCACACTATGACTTCCGCTCGAAAGCCGTTCGGACAGATACGTTATGCCGGAAACGTCGGTAGAATTGGCTACTTCTGTCGAATCGACTTTAACGCCGTCGATATAAACTTCGTATTCGCCGCTGTACGCCTTGGACGTGATGACGGCGAGCCGAGTACCTTTAATGTCGAAAGTGATCCTGCTGTTCGCTTCGCCTACATACAGCATACCGAAGAACGACGCCGCGCTCTTATACTCCCAATTACCCAAATACACGACGTTATCGTTTGTCGGCATTATATGGTTCGACCCGTTGCCCTTAAGGGTAAACGCATATCCGAATTTAATACCGCTGAGTATCAACCGCCCCGTATTGCTGTGCGTGGATTCGATCGTGATCTTAACGTAGCGGAAAGTGAGCGTTTTTCCGAGCGCGACCGTTGCGCTGTGCGCCGCGCCCGTCTTGTTGGTAAACGTTCCGGCGTCCTCGAAGTTCACTCCGTCGGTGCTTATCTCGAGTTTAAACGAATTGGGCAAGCCCTGATGCGCGGTAGTCGCTGCCTGAGGCGTTCTGCCGAGGAATATTATGCTGTTCGCGTCGATAGTTTTGCCCATATCCAAAGTGATGAACACTCCGGCGCTTGTGTTGGGCGCGTTATGGATAAACGTAGTAGTGCCTTCCGCAAACAAATTCTCTATGCCGTAGGGCGCAGACTCCTTAACGAAATTGGATTCCACAAGCTTTACGTCGGCGTCCCACGTGGAATATTCCACATAGTCGCCCACGTAGTTATAGTTGTAGTTGCGCATATAGAAGTAATCGCTCTCGTAACTGCTGTTATCGGGGAATTTGTATGAGCTGCGGTAAGTGTTTACATAGCTCGGCTGCTTAGTCGCCGACGGAGCTATAAGCTTAGACGCGGTAAGTTCGGCAACCTCTTCGGACGTCGACGCCGTACGCGTGCCGTTGACTATCTTGAAATACTCGTTCGTGCCGTTTTTATGCGTTCTGACGCAAGCGACCGCAACGCCCGAATAATCGCGGTAAGTTGTTTCCGAATACGCGTATTCGTCATCGGACGAATCCTCTACAGCCGTGCCGTCGGCTTTGTAATGCGCTTCGGACATTGTGAACATGGTATGCGTCCATTGGCTCATACCTACGCCGATATAGCTGTTGGAGCTTTTTTGCACTATAAGGATCTCTTTTATATACAGCCAATTTTCGATAGATCCGCCGGTGTTTGCTATACTGAACTTGGTATTTTTCTCGCCGCCTATGTAAACGGTGACAGTAACTTTCCCCTCGTCGAATTCTATATCGAAGTAAGTATTGGCGTCGCCCGGGCGGAACAGCCAACTGTTTTTGGGCGCGGTTTCTTCCGCTATCTTTGCGCCGAGATTATAATCTATGCCGTCCGCCGAGAAATACAGCGCGCAATTCGTCCTGCCGCGCAGATATACCCTGTACTTGCCGTCATCCTCGAAATACATCTTGCTGTCTATCACTTCGATATTGTTGTCGTGAATGAAGTACTTATCGGGATCGTTCGGATAATCCTGATGGTATTTATCGGTGTCGGGACGGAACCAGATATCGGTATTGCAGTTCTGCGTGGGGTTAAAGTGATCCTGCTCGGTAACTGTTTCGTAGCCGGCAAAACCGCTGTCGAACGCCGTGACCGCGTCCTTATACATAGTTTCCGCAGTATAAGTATAGGTAGTTCTTTCGAGAGTCAATTTGTTTGTTTCGTGCGACTGCTCGAACTCGAGAATAAGATCCACGTCGTCCACGGAGAACGCTTTATCGTCCTTGGTTATCGCAAGCGTTACTATTATCTCGCCCGAACGCATCTCGTCGGAGGACTTGTCGGGTTTGTACACTATGTTATAACCGTCAGTGACTTCGATCGAACCGCGCGCCGGTTCCGTAACGCTCTTGACGGTGTACGAAAAGCCTTCGGGCATAACTATACTGCCGCTCGAATACTGACCGCCGACCGCCGTATAGCGCGAAAGATCGATCTTGAAATCCGATCCGTAAGGAATGATATACGGACGCATCGTGCTTATATATCTCTTTGTTCCGTCGTACATATAGCTCCTGCCCGTCTGATAAACGCAGGAAACGGGTACGAACATAGGATACTCGCTTTCGGCATTGTTTTCTATTCCCGTGCCGCGGAGTATGTCGTTGAAGTAGTAATACATGTTGTTGTGCGTGGTTTTCTGCCATGCGTTCATGTATGCGGCATAGCTCTGACCGCCGCCGGCTACCTTTGCCCTGATGTAGCTTTCCGCGCCGAAGTTATGCAACAGCGTGGCATACAGCGAAAGTCCCTGATTGCCGTTGCTCGGGTTTTCGTCGGGGCGTGCGATCTTAAGCACTTCTTCCAACGCCCACGTCGCGCTCGTGTAGTTGTTCCAACCGCCCAAGCCCTGCGCGCCGAAGCTGCCTATGCCTCTCTTTGCCGATATCTTGGTAAACAGCGCGTACGAAACAAGCGTCATACCGTTATTGGTTACTTCGCCGCCGTTGCCCACGCCGTAGCCTTGGAAATTATGATGATATTCGTGGAAGTTTCCCCACGATCCGGAAGTGACTATCGAGTTATAGTTGAGCGACGAACTCATCCAGCCCATCGGGCAGTTTACCGAACTGCGCCCGGGGAAAGCGACCGCCGCGCCGGCTGCTACAAACGGATCGTATAGAAACACTACGCCCTGACTCGACCCCGTAGTCGTTACCGAGGAAACCTTTTCCCAAAGTATAGCCGCTTTGTAAAGATCGTCGTACGTAAAACTTTCCGCATAGCGCCGAGGTCCCGTATGCAACACGCCGTAATGCCATACTTCGAGATCGAAATACGGAACGGTAGAAGACTTTTTAAGTCTTTCGAATTCGTCCTTGGACGTAGAACCCAATATAAAATGCAGATATTCGACTGCGCCCGAAATGACCGTAGAATACGTGACGCCCTCGTTGCGGATATAGATAGGACCGCCTATAAACGAACCTATATATCCCGTCCAAGTATCGGTATTCTCGTCATAGACCGCCGTGTTTTTGTTGATAGACATGGTATTGAGCAAGTGCGGAATACGTTGCATCTGCCCCTTTGCCGTCCAAATATTGTTGGCTTGACCGTTATATAACGCCTGACCGATATGTAAAACAATACCGCCCGTAGCGTCCATATCCTTTCCCGACAGCTCGACCTTTATTACCTCGCCGGCAGGCGCGTACAAGCCCGTAACGCCGTAACTGTTGTAACCGCGCGGACGCATTGTAAGCTTTTTAACTACCCCGGGCGCGTTATCGTCTACGTCGCCCAAATAAAGTCCGACGGAGGCGGTGTGCTTGTAAAGCCGTCTGTTGCCGTCGTACGAATCGCCCGATTTTTCGAGCGCATGAACGGGCTCGGCGCGCGTGCCCTGATAAAGCCAACCGTCCTCGTCCATCCACGTATATTTATCGGGAGTGACCGCGCCGGTATTGGCGTTGCTCGTGCCGTATGCGCACAAATATCCCGATTCGGCAATGAGTATAGTGCGCGCTTGCGCCTTTTTGCCGTCGGGATCGTTGCCCAACACGCTGTTCATACTGCTGCCGTATTTAGGATACCGCGCATTTTCGGCGACTTGCAACCCTTCGGGCAACGGGAACGCGTCGCGCGCGTCCTGTATTTCCGCAACGGGTTTTTTACGCGGATAATTGTTGTTTGTAACTTCGCCGTAATATCCGACGGCAGTCGTGTTTGTGTACGCGTATTTATACGCCTCCTGACGCACGGGATCGTCGGGTTCGACCGTTTCGATCACATCCGACCCCGCGGACGCCGGTTTTTCGTAGGAAATCTCGTCATACGGAAGCACGTCGATAGGTCCGACGGGCTTGGAGTTGCACGACTTGGCGCCCAATACCGCGCCCAAAATTATAGCCAAAACCACAACGACCGCAACCGCCGCGATAATTACAATTTTCTTGTTAAGCGGTTTCTTTGTCGCCGTCGCCGCAGACGCATTACCGCCGCCGCTTTTCTTCTTTTTATCGGCGGACGCCTTTTTATTGTCGGTCTTGGGCGTTACCGCTGCCGCCGCCTTGACCTCGGTCTTTGTGGCGGTAGTGGTCCGCGCCGTCGTCGGTTTTGCCGCAGGCGTTGTACGCGCCGTAGTCGTCGGCTTTGCCGCAGGCGTTGTACGCGCCG
>CATKFJ010000213.1 GCA_949747725.1 uncultured bacterium | reverse complement strand
GTTTACTATCACGAAAAAAGCCTGATTAAGATAGTTGATAAGCGCTATCGTTTCGCCTTGTGTGAGATCGCCTATATTCACTTTAATGCCGCCGAACCACAGCACGGCTATAATGGCAAGGTTGACTACGGCAAAAGTGAGTGGAGTGAGCAGGGCGGAAATGCGCGCCGCGCTTATGTTGGTGCGCGCCGTTACGTCGGCAGCGCCGTCGAAATCGCGTTTCGTATCGGCTTGCTTGGAAAACGCGCGGATAACGCGCGCGCCCGATATGCTCTGACCTGTAGCGCGCGAAAGTTCGTCAAGATTTTTCTGCGCTTTTTTTACGCGCGGCATGGTAAGCCGAAGCACGCACGTTATAGTCGCGCCGAGAACCACCGTCATGGCAAGGAACATGAGCGACAGTATGGGGTCGATGATCATGCTCATGACGAACGCGCCGACGACTACGAACGGCATGCGAAGCACGAGCCTTAAAAACATATTGAGCGCGTTTTGGCAGGACAGAACGTCGCCCGTCACGCGCGTCACCAAGGACGAGCCGCCGATCTTGTCGCTTTGCGCTACCGACATCGAATTTATATGCTTAAAAACGGCGTTTCGGAGTTTGGTCCCGAATCCCCAGGCTACCTTGGACGCGAGATATTGCCCCGTTACCGATATTATAAATCCGCCTATGGCAAGCGCGCCGATTATTATGCAGTATTTGATTACGTAAGATTTATCGGCATTGGCTATGCCTATGTCGATAACGCTCTTTATTATCATGGGCACTGCAAGCTCGGCGATCGCTTCTATCAGTTTGCACAGCGGCGCGGCTATCGTTGCCGGAATATGCCCTTTTAAAAATCGCATCAACCTTAACATTTCGTAGATATTATATATTCTATGCGATTTTATGTCAAGCGGCGTATACGAAATTCGAAAATTATTCGAACATGTCGGCGCAGGTGCGCATAAAAAGTAATGTTATGAATGAACTTGAACTTTTGGCGAGATTGATAAAATGCGAGGCGGGCGGCGAAGGCGATATCGGAATGCGCGCCGTTGCGTCGGTCGTTATGAATCGCGTAAACCAATCGAAAGGAGAGTACGGCAGGTACAACACTATAACCGACGTGGTGTTTGCTCCGCGTCAGTTCGAGTGCGCGACCAACCAACCGCAGAGCGTGTTTAACATTGCGCCCGAATCGATCCATTACAGTATTGCCGATTGGGCGATAAACGGCGGCAGACTGAACGAGACCGCAGACGCTCTGTGGTTTTTCAATCCTTACTCAGAAACATGCCGCAGCAACTTCCCCAACAATAACGGCTACTTACGTACGCGCATAGGCAACCACTGCTTTTATTCGCCTACGAGCAGTTATTTTTTAACCTGATATTTCCTAATAAAATTTCGGAGGTTACATATATGGAATGCGAAAACAACAGACCGGTGGAGATCAATATACCCGAGCCGTTGCCCGATTACAATTCGGAAAACAACATCGGGTCTTGGAGACAACTTTTTGCCGCAAACATGGGCAAGCGCGTCAAGATAGAATTGTCGCTTTTCGACGGGACAATGAAATCTATATGCGGCGATATTTATCTTGTGGGCAATAATTACATAGGCTTATCATACGGCGACAAACTGTATTTCGGAGATTTATTCTCGATCAAGTTCGCCACGTTTTATTGAGAAACGAAAAAATAATCGATACAATGTCATAAAGAGATAAGATTCGCGTAAACGCTGTCTTATCTCTTATTTAATTTGCAAATAATGTGTGCGCACAAGTCTATTTCGCTTGACAGGACGGGGGAGGGGTATGTTATTATATATATAATTCAAGATACAAGGAACTTGAAGGAAGAAAAAGAAAAAGCCGACGGAATGGGGGGAGTCTGTCGGTTTTAAGCGTGTTAAAAAAGAAGAGGTACATATATATGATGAGTATAATAGCCGCAATGACGGCGAATGCTATACGCATGACGGGAATAGCGGTGACGGTAGTCGTCACCGCGCTTATATTGCTAATAACCGTATTGCTTTATCGTCGAGCGCTCGAAGAAGAACGAGCGACGGCGCCGGCGCAAGAGACCGCGCCCGACGAAGAAACGGAACAGCCCGAAGAAACGGCACAAACGGACGAAACGGAACGGGAATACGAGGAGCAAGCGGAAGAGCAAGACGTTGAAGCCGAGCAACAAAACGTTGCGCAAGAACAGCAACCGCAACGCGAAGAACAAACCGCCGAAAACGATGAGAAGTCGGAAGTGTCGGAAGAAAAAGAAGTCGAGCGCGAAGGGATAATAGAAGAAACCCCTGCCGAAGAACAGGCGGCGTCGGTAGTAGAAGAAACGGAAGAGGAATATCCGAGCTTTATACAAAAGTATCTCGAAAAGCTCGACGGTCAAGATAAAGAGCTGTTCGAACAAATCGTGTTGAATAATGCGGAAGAACTCAGTACGCGAGTAAAAGAACCCGTATCGCAGTATACGAGCGAGAAAGAATTTGTAACGGACTTTTTCAGATCGAGCGCAAAGTACGCAAAGCGGATACCGATAGCGGTAACCGAAATGCTGTATAAGCGAAACGCGAAGTACATAGAAACGGACAAAGAAAGATCGAAAGCGATGCGCAAGATGATAGCGGCGTACTACGCACGGCGCAAGGAAGAAAACACGCTCGGAAAATGCGAGAAGCTGTGCAAGCAGGATACCGAGTATTGGATAAGCACGGGCGAGATCGAAGGGAAAGCGTTGCCGCCGCTTAAGAAGTTGGCAGTGATGTGCGTGGCGCAGAAAAGATACGACGAAGCGCTCGAATGGTGCGATAAGGCGATAGAACATAATATTATCGACGCCAAGGGCGTGGGCTATGAAGCGCGGAAAGAAAAGATAAAAGTAAAGAAAGAGAAGTACGAAACAAGAATGGCAAAGCAAAAAGCCAAGCAGGCGAAACAACGCGAAAAACAAAAAATATCCGAAAAGGAAGGTAAATAAAAAATGGCAAAAACAATGACCAAAAGCGCGGCGCGCCTGATACTCGGCATAGTGATAGCGGTATTGGTATTCGCGCTCGGCATGACGATAACTTTCGTCGTGGCGGACAAAGTCAACGGAAATACGGGGACTCCTTCCGATTCTCCTGTGTCAGAAATTCTTGTGTCGCAACCGTTTGCCGATTATCCCGACGGTACCGTTAAGACAGGAGATAAACGTTCGGTGGTTTATGACGGCACGGAAAAACAACTTGTGCTTAACGTTCCCGCTCTCAGCGCGGGCAAAATAAGCGCGGTAGGGAACGGTGCGGACGTAACGGTATCGGCGAATAAAAGAACTATAACGCAAACAGCCGTAAACGTAGGCAAATATTCGATAACCGTTTCCATTGACGTTCAAGACGGCAAATGGGCTGTAGACAAAACTGTGACTGACGTGGTTTACGAGTGGGAAATAAGCAAGGCCGATAACGCTTGGATAGAAACTCCGCATGACATTACATTGGATTTCGGCGCGACCTCATACGAATCGGGACAAGCAAAGTTCGGTGACGTCGAATACGTATATACGTACCCTCACGGCGGATCGCAAGTGGAAATGAACGCCGCTACTCCGGCAGGCTCTTATCACTGCGTGGCTACCGTTGCCGCTACGGATAACTACGCCGAGCTTAAGGGCGAGTACGACGTGACGGTGTTGCGTGCATTGCGCGATGTTGCGACGGAAGCCGATATCTTTGAAGTTATAGAAGATACGGATAACTGCCGCGGAATGCGTTTGGCAAATGATATAACGCTTACAAAACCTCTCGCCGTTTCGCGCGATTTCGAAATAGACCTAAACGGCAAAACCCTTACGGGCGGCGTTCAGATACTGAAAGCCGATAAAATAGCCGGCGATATTAAGATAAAGAACGGCAAAATCGTCGCAGGTAAAACGGGCATTACCGTACCCACAGGCGAGCTTGTTTCTCTGACGGATAATTATTATTACGCGTTTGTACTTGAAAATATTTATGCCCAAACTACTTTTGAAAACGTCGAGCTTACTTCGGCTTACGGCGGCATCGCAGTTGTAGGCGCTACTGCAACTCTTATGGATTGTCAGGTAGAACAGACGGAAAGTCGCGGTGCGGCGATAGGCGTATACCTTAACGGTGCGGCAAATACCGTGGGCGGAACTTACGGCGCGTCGAACATCGCTCTATATATAAATGTTGCCGGCGGCGAAATAAACGTTTACGGCGGTGTGTTCGAGGCGGCTACCGTATTGCGCACCAAACCCGATCTCCAAGTTCGTCCGACGGCGCGGTTTACCGTAGGTTTGTTCCGCGACGATCGCGAAATGACTTACCATGCCGACATTAACGCTACGTTCGGCGTAAATCCCGTTTTTAAACAGAAAGACGGTGTCGCCGCCGATGTGCAGTTTGCGAATGTCGGACCTATGACAGACTTTAACGTCGGCAGCGCCGCCGGTTTGGATTTTGTATCGTTCGTTACCAATAACGCGCTTTGGACGAGCAATGATATGGCGCACTACGGTTATCCTGCGTACGGGCATTGGAACGGTAATATAACTTTGACTTCCGATATATATATGAGCGCGCTCGATAAAGAGGATGCGCCGTATTACTTTACCCCGATCTGCTGGGACAGAACGTTGAGCAGCGACCATCCGTATTACGACACCGCGGAAGACGCAAAACAAAACGGCGAGGGATATTTTGCAGGTATTTTCGACGGGCGGCGTTATACTATATACGACTTGAAATTCAAGATAGACGATACGCTTAATTATTCTATCGGATTAGTCGGCTACGTCGCTTATAGCTCACAAACGGATAAAGGCGGAATATTGCGTGATATAACGCTTGCGAGAGCGTCTGTATGCGGAAATGCGAACACGTATAAAAAGGGCTATGCCGAAGATATAGGCTTTTTTGTCGGCAAAGCGTCTTTGGGCAGTCGGTTCGAGCGTTTGACGGTGCGCAACAGTCAAATGGATTTTGCCGGCGGCAAGTATGTGGGCGGCATTGTCGGCTACGCAAACGGCAGTGATTTTTACAGCTGTAGCGTTATGAACGTTAAGTTTGATATATCGGCGCTTAAAACGGCTACGAATTATGTAGAGGGTAGACAGGTGGGCGGTATAGTCGGATTTTTGGCAAGCGAAAAGCCGTCCAATTATTTACTGAATTCCGTAGTAAACAATGTCGAGATCAGAGGCGTATATCAGTTAGGCGGACTTTGCGGAACTATACAGTGGGTAACTGCGAGCACGGTTTATAACATATACGGCAATACCGTCAGCAAAGTAAACATTATAGCCGACAGACGCATGGAAGATGCCGACATACCGCATAGTAACGCATCAGCCGGCGATGACGTCCATTTCCTTATGGGTAGAGTTGTGGTGAACGACGGAGTCGGAGTTACAAAAGCGCAAATCACGAGTAAGCTCAATCATACATCGGAAGACCCCGATACGATCACTCAGCTTGTTTTGGGTAGAAACGTTACCACCGGTAGCACTCTCAAGGTAACTCTTGCCGACGGCGCTTATTATACATTTACGCCGAACGACAACGGCAAAGGCGCCAAGCAGTTGTATAATGCCGATGGTTCGACAAACGGCGACGCTGTTGAATTCGAAGTAAGGTAAACGGTTTATAGCATTTAAATTCAAACCCCCCGAGCCGATACGCTCGGGGGTTTGTCGTAGAAATAATTCGGAATTATTATAATTTTTCTTCGTTGCAAATCGGCAGACGGCTTTCAATCGATATTTAAATACAATCGGTTGACTTTTACCGTGAAAAGTAATAAACTTATACTATCTATTTTCAAGGTCGAAAAAACATTTTATGAACAAACAGAAAATTCGCAACGTCGCAATAATCGCTCACGTCGATCACGGCAAAACATCGCTTGTAAACGAACTGCTCAAACAGGGCAATGTTTTTCGCGACAATCAAACGGTAATGGACCGAGTAATGGACTCCAATGCGCTCGAGCGCGAACGCGGCATTACCATACTCAGTAAAAATGCGTCGTGCATGTACGACGGCTTTAAGATAAACATAGTCGATACGCCCGGGCACGCCGATTTCGGCGGCGAGGTGGAGCGCGTGCTTAAAATGGTGGACGGCGCATTGCTTGTTGTAGACGCGTTTGAAGGACCTATGCCGCAGACGCGGTTCGTGCTCGAACGCGCGCTTGCGCTCGGGCTTAAAATAATAGTCGTGGTAAACAAGACAGACCGTCCCGACGCGCGGCTTAAAGAAGTCGTGGACGAGATTTTGGAACTTTTCCTCGATCTCGACGCAAGCGAAGAACAGCTTAACAGCCCGTTCGTGTTCGCTTCGGCGCGCGAGGGCGTTGCGTCCAAGACCATTACCGAACGCGGCAGAAATATGCAGCCGTTGTTCCAAACGATAATAGAGCATATACCCGCGCCCGACGGACAAGCCGAAGCGCCGTTTAAAATGCTTGTGTCGAGCGCCGAGCATAACGATTATGTAGGTAAGCTTGCGGTCGGCAAGATAGGCAGCGGCGTGATTTCGGTGGGCGACGGCGTAGCGCTTACCAACTACCACGACGCGGATAAACTTGTAAAGAGCAAAGTAGTAAGCCTGTTCACATACGAAGGGCTTAAACGCGTGCCTGCGGAAAGTGCGTCCGTCGGCGATATAGTTTGCATATCGGGCATAGAGGGCGTTATGATAGGCGATACGCTCTGCGCGGAATCGGACACAACGCCTATCGAGTTTGTAAAGATAGCCGAGCCGAGCGTAGAGATGACGTTTATGGTAAACGATTCTCCGCTTGCCGGGAAGGAAGGCAAGTTCGTTACGAGCCGACACCTGCGCGACAGACTGTACAAAGAAGCGGTAAAAGATTTGTCGCTGAGAGTGAGCGACGGCGCTACCGCCGACAGCTTCGTTGTATGCGGCAGGGGCGAAATGCACCTTTCCATACTGATAGAAACAATGCGGCGCGCCGGCTATGAGTTTGCGGTAAGCATGCCCAAGGTGCTTATTAAGGACATAGACGGAGTTAAGAGCGAGCCTATCGACAGGGTGTTTATAGACGTGCCGGACACGTGCGTCGGTACCGTAATGAGCAAGATGGGTGCGCGAAAAGGCGAGCTTGTGGATATGACGCCGCACGGCAGTCGCGTTAAAATGAATTTCAAAGTCCCGGCGCGCGGTCTGTTCGGATATCAGAGCGAACTGCTTACCGATACAAAGGGCGAAGGCATAATGTCGAGCGTGTTCGACGGTTACGAGCCTTATAAGGGCGAAATAAACCGCCGCGAGTTCGGTTCGCTTATCGCGCACGAGGACGGAGAGTCCATAGTTTACGGGTTGTTCAACGCTCAGGAGCGCGGAACGCTGTTTATAGGCGCGGGCGTACCCGTTTACGGCGGCATGGTAGTGGGGCTTAATCCGCGCGGCGAAGATATAGTGGTAAACGTGTGCAAGCGCAAGCACCTGACCAATACCAGAAGCAGCGGCAGCGACGACGCGCTTAAGCTTATAACGCCTATGCGCATGACGCTCGAGGATTGTATAGAATTCCTTGCAGACGACGAAATTTTGGAAGTCACGCCCAAATCGCTCAGGATAAGAAAACGCATACTCGACGCGACGGCGCGAATGCGAGAACGCGCGAAGATATTGGGGCTAGGCAAGCACGCGCAGTGAGCGCGGATACAACTGATTTTCGAGTAACAAAACGGAGAAGATTCCTCGGCTACGCTCGGAATGACAGTAATCAAGCTATCCCATAAAGATGTCGGGAACATCGGTGTACGGAAAGCTATGCGTAATGTCACCCCGAGCGTAGTCGAGGGGTCTATCGGAATGACAGTAATCCAACTATCCCATAAAGGTGTCGGGAACATCGGTGATGTAAAGTTGTGCGTTATGTCACCCCGAGCGTAGTCGAGGGGTCTATCGGTTAGAAAGGAGCAAAAATTTTTAATGAAAAGATACCATGTCTATATCCTTACTAACTACAATAACACTACCCTGTATATCGGTGTAACGGGCGATTTGGCGAGAAGATTATATGAACATAAAAACGGATTGATAGACGGCTTTACAAAAAAATATCATGTGAACAAACTTATATATGCCGAAGAAAGCAGCGATATTTATGCGGCGATCAACCGCGAAAAACAATTGAAAAAGTGGCGCAGAGAAAAGAAAGTCCAATTGATAAATTCGATCAATCCCGAATGGAACGAATTAACGGTTGACTGATAAAACATATTACACAAAAACATTTATTCGGAATTAACATAAGGAGAAACACCATGGCACAGCAAACAGTTCTCGTCGTCGATTTCGGCGGTCAGTACAATCAGCTTATAGCGCGCAGAGTGCGCGAAGCAAATGTTTATTGCGAGCTTATTTCGTATGAGAAGATAACCGAAAAGATAGCCGAAACCAAGCCGATAGGACTTGTTTTTACGGGCGGACCGGCGTCGTTCAACGAACCCGGCGCGCCGCGTATCCCGGCGGAGATATTTTCTACGGGCATTCCCGTGCTCGGTATTTGCTACGGCTGTCAATTGATAGCCGGCACGCTCGGCGGCGCGGTAGGAAACGGTCCGCGCGAGTACGGACGGCGCACGCTCGATATAACAGACGGCAAGTCCAAGCTGTTCGACGGCGTTAAAGCCGCGTCCACGTGCTGGATGAGCCATACTATCTACATAGAGAAATTGCCCGAAGGTTTTAAGACGACGGCTACCACCGAAACGTGTCCCGTTGCGGCTATGGAAAACGCCGATAAAAAACTTTACGGCGTTCAGTTCCACCCCGAAGTGATGCACACCGAGGAAGGGTTCAAAATGCTCAAAAACTTTCTCTATAATGTGTGCGGCGCAAGCGGCGAGTGGACCATGAGCAATTACGTAGAGCGCACAGTTAAGGAGCTTAAACAAAAAATAGGCGATAAAAAAGTGTTGTGCGCACTGTCGGGCGGCGTCGATTCGGCTGTTGCCGCCACGCTTATCCATAAAGCGTGTCCCAATCTTACTTGCATATTCGTCGATCACGGACTGCTTCGCAAGGGCGAAGCGGAGGAGGTCGTGCGCGTGTTCCGCGACGAACAGGGCATGAACCTTATTGCCGTCGACGCAAGCAAACGGTTCTTGACAAAGCTCGCAGGCGTTACCGAACCCGAAAAGAAGCACAAGATAATAGGCGAAGAGTTTATCCGCGTGTTCGAAGAAGAAGCCAAAAAGATCGGCAAGGTCGATTATCTTGTGCAGGGCACGATCTATCCCGACGTTATAGAAAGCGGTCTTAACCATTCCGCCAAGATAAAGAGTCATCACAACGTGGGCGGACTTCCCGACGTAGTGGACTTTAAAGAGCTTGTGGAGCCGTTAAGGCTGTTGTTTAAGGACGAAGTACGGCGGTTGGGATTCGAAATAGGCTTGCCGAAAGAAATAGTAATGCGTCAGCCGTTCCCCGGACCCGGGCTTGCGATACGAATAATAGGCGATATCACGGCGGAAAAGCTCGATATCCTGCGCGAAGCCGATTATATCCTGCGCGACGAGATAGCGAAAAACGGACTCGACGGCGAGATATGGCAATACTTTGCCGCTCTTACGAATATTCGTACCGTCGGAGTAATGGGCGATGAGCGCACTTACGATTATACCGTTATTCTCCGTGCCGTAACGAGTGTGGACGGAATGACTGCGGACTGGGCGCGTATACCGTTCGAAGTATTGCAAAACATTTCCGACCGCATAGTAAACGAAGTAAAACACGTAAACCGCGTTGCATACGATATAACGAGCAAACCGCCGGAGACTATCGAGTTAGAGTAGTCGCGCAGTAGTAAAGCGTTATGCGTGCGCCAAAGCATTACACGAAAATTTATACGGATAATGAAACAGAAAGAACTCAAAGCAAAAGTATATCCGCGGATCTGGGCGAAAACGATGCGCGGCGATAAGATGACGCGTAGTTATATGTACACGTTGAGCGAAGCGTTCGACGAGGAGCGCATGTTTAATTACGTGTGCGATATAACGCACGCAATGGATATCCCTACGCCTCTCATACTCAAAAGCCACGTTTATAACTTTGTGCATTTCAATATCGCCAAGTTTTTGCGCACGGAATTTGTGGATGACGTGGATTTCGATTACTTTATTTTGGAAAATTCATCGGGTACGATAAAACCGTTGCCGCGGTATTTCAACGAGGATATGTAAGAAAATTATCGCACGGTTTTCGCAAAATGCGTATACTATAATTTAGACTGATATTTTACGGCAAGCGGCAGTTTCGCTTGCGCGCGTCTGAGGAGTACGGTATGAAAAGTTTAAAGAAATTCTTTTCGGTCTTATTCGCCGTTTTGACGGCGGCGATGTTGAGCATATCGTTTACGGCTTGCGGCGGAGATAATTCGCCGTCGGACGGCGACGGCTCGACGGATAATAATAACAATACCCAGACTATAGCGGTAGCCGAAAAGACGGTAAAGGCATTAACCGAACTTTATACCGCCGACGGGTTCGAGGGCACGGTAAAAGTCGGTTTCGGTTCGGATATGTATAGCGGCGAAAATGCCGTAGCGAATGAATATTCGGTAGTCAAGAGCAGCGACCGCGCGCAAGTAAACGGCACAAAACGGGACGGGTCTCCGTTTGCGGCGACGGTCGATCTGAAAACGGGATATTTATATCTTCCGTCCGAAAACGGATATATTTTTAAGCAGGCAATGCCTGCGTATTCGTTGGATTACGCTCTGTATGTGATCGAACGCGAAACGGCGGCGGCAGACACCGACGAGATCGATAAAAAACTTTCTTACGATGCGGATACTAAAACGGTCGCGTATTCGGCGGATAAAGCGGAAGAGCTTAACGCTTATCTTGCGCCGCTTTACGACGACAGATACACCAAAGTCGAACACGTTGTCGACGCCTACGTCGCTATGCTTACGGCAAAAGCGGCGGCAGCGGACGAGAGCGGCAAAACTCAAGCATTCGATACTTTTGACGAGCTGTTCGAGGACTTGACGGACGAGCTGAAAGTATGGAAAGATTTTAAGCTCGGATTTTTGTTCGATATGGTTAATGAAAGCGGTAAAACAGACGTTTACGCCGAACTCAAAAAATTCGGCATAACGTTTGACGCCGAACAAAAGAACGCAATAAACTCGCGTACCGTAGAGCAGGCTATCGTTGCCGTTAGCAAGTTTATAGACGATACCGTAACCGATATAGTGAGCGGCATAACGGGCGCGCCGTCGGGCAGTCTTGCCGCAGCCGCCGAATATTCGAACAGCGCGGAGTATATTCGGAATATACTTGCAATGCTTAACGGATTTAAAGCCACCGGCAAGCAGTTTATAGGCAAGCTCCTTAACGCGGCGTTGTTCGCGCCCACGGACGACGGCGCAACATACGATCAAGCCATAGCGAACATAAAAGGCAATATAGATATTTTCCTTGCTCTCAATAAGTCGGCAGTCGTTTCCGCTATAGGCGCGAAGTCGCCCGAGCTTGCGTTCATCATACAAAACAAAGTGGAATTTACCGCGCTCGAATACGGATTTGCGCTCACGTTCGACGATGAGTACAGAACGTCGCGCATTGTATTCAACGGCAGAATAGCGCATAATTACAGCGGTGCGGACGAGAGCGACGTAAAGTTGCTTGCCGATAACAATTACGTATTCGGCGCGGAAATATCCGTATCCGAATACACCGACGGCGCGCAGATATCGGAAACTCCGCTTGCTCCCGATCAACGTGCGAAAAACGTTCGCGCGCTTGTGTTCGGCGATATGACGCAAGACGTCGAGATCTATATAGAAAGTTCCGCCGCGCTTGCAGTTACCGATATTTCGGCGGCGTTCGGATACGAGGCGGGCGAGGAAGATACGGTCATCGAGCTTAACGACGGAGATATCGTATACGACGGCGAAAGCAAGACTTTGACTGTTAAATCGGCGCTGTCGAGATCGCAGTTCACGGACGAAATTGCCGGTGCGGAGATCAAGATAAAACTTTATACCGACGCGGAAAATTATATAGAAGTTATACTTATGCGTTTGTCGGACGATAGATCGGATATACTAACCGTACTCGAGAATATGCTCGCAAAGTATGCCGCGCAATGATCGCGTCGGCGCAGTCAAAAAAATTATTTAGGTAAATTCATTAGTGCAAGGATAATGATGTGTAAATCGAACGGCAATACGTTCGGCGATTGCGGATAATTTTAACGGACAAGCGTTATAAAATGTGGTCGATTGTGCTT
>CATKFJ010000212.1 GCA_949747725.1 uncultured bacterium | reverse complement strand
GCGGGTGGGATTCGAACCCACGAGCCGTTGCCGGCTACCTGATTTCGAGTCAGGCCCGTTATGACCACTTCGATACCGCTCCGAATATGCGACGGGATTCGCCGATTTATAAATCAATCTCGCGATTGTGGTCGAAGTGGCGAGACTCGAACTCGCGGCCTCATGGTCCCGAACCATGCGCGCTACCAACTGCGCTACACCTCGTTAGCTAAACCATTATACGCCCTTATGAGATTTTTGTCAATCGTTTTGATTTACTTTGGATATTTTTGTTTGTCATTTTCCGCTCGAAGCAATATCGCAAAAATATACGGTAAATCGTATTGCAATATCTTGTTCGATGTTGTAAAATAAACGTATGTACAACTTTAACTTTACCAAACTGATGAAGATGACCGCCATTGCGATACTTACCGTGATCGCCGTTATGATACTGCTTATCGTCGGATACGTTATTTACGTTGCGGCGCAATACTACCGCATCGAGGATAATAAGCAACTCGAAATAATCGGCAACCGCACTCAAACCGTTGCCGTGGGCGAAACATACAGCGTTATGTCTTACAACCTCGGATTCGGCGCATACTCCCCCGAATACTCGTTCTTTATGGATACGGGAGTTATGAACGACGGCACGGAAGTCGTCGGAAAATACGCCAAGGGCATTAACAAAGCGGACGTTCAAAAGAACGTAGACGGTCAGCTTTCGGTAGCTCAAGCTATCAATGCAGATTTTTATTTCTTTCAGGAAGTGGACGTCAAAGCCGATCGAAGTTATGATATAGATATGTTTGCCGCGGCGCGCGCCGCGCTTCCCGACCGTTCCGCCATATATGCGGAAAATTTCCACACCGCCGCCCTATACTATCCCTTTAACGACCCTATCGGCAAGACCAACGCCGGCATACTTACCATGTCGCGCTATCAAGTGGACAGCGCGGTTCGTCGTTCGTTCCCCGTAACTACGGCGTTTATCGACAAGCTGTTCGATCTCGACCGGTGCTTTTCGGTACAGTATTTGCCCGTTGAAAACAGCGACAACAGACTAGTCCTTATCAATCTGCATATGTCGGCTTACGACGATGGCGGCTCCATACGCGCCAAACAGCTCGAAATGCTCAACTCAGTGCTTGCCGAGGAATACGCAAAAGGCAATTACGTTGTTGCCGGCGGCGATTTTAACCACTGCCTTATCGCCGACTTTTTCAATGACGACGAAACCGCGCTTGCGTATTTCAAAAGCGATCAGCGCACTCCCGACTGGGTAAAAAACTCCGTGCTTCATCAAGCCGAACTTGCGGCTGGCTTTAAGCTGTGCGCAAGCCCTTCAATAGCCACCTGCCGCGGCGCGGATATTCCGTACACACCCGACGTCAACTACAGCACCGTCATCGACGGCTTTATAATTTCGGATAATATCGACATAATCAGCGAGGGCACGATCGACACACGATACGCTTACAGCGACCACAATCCCGTAAACATGAAATTTAAGCTTAAATAACCGCCGTTTTTTTATTTTTATATTTTTATAACGCCCCCATACGACGATAGTTATTATTTCATATCTATTATAAGCGCATTTTATTATATTTACATAACCGATTGCCCATATTGACGAAATTTGTCGCCGAATCACTATATGTTGTGTATTATATTTGTTATTAAAATATAATTATATTTTGCGTTCCGAAGCATTTTTATAACGTTGATTTTCATATACTTAAAATAGGGTCGCAAAAACGGCAAAACGGCGGTTTTTAAACACTTTTTCCGCGTTTTGTCTAAAAAGTTATTGACAAATTATATATTAAATGTTAAAATTAAAGGGATTGCGAAACACGTGTTTTGCAAATTCGGAGGGCACATGCAACCCCATTCATTGATGAAAAAATCGGCGTTTAAAACTCGCCGTCAAATCATATTATACATATTGATATCGGTGCTTGTACTCGGCTTGGTAATGGGTTTTACCGATCCGTTTACCACCGATAATTCCGTCCATAAGGCAAGCGTGGGCGAAACTATAGTTATGGAACAAGAGCCGCCGGAAAGCGGCACGCCTGAAGACTACGATCTTATAACAAATCTCAAGTTTGCGGCGTATAAGCTTCATCACGCTTCGTTTTTCCGCGGCGTGACCGACGGAGTAGCGGCAGCCGATCTCGGAGTCACCTCTTATATCCAACGCATACACAACACGCGCGTCGCCAAAGATACGGGCGTGGTATTTGCCGAAACGATCTCGTCGTCGTCGCTTAAAAGCGTGGCGGAACAAAAGTACGCGGTGCGTTCCGGCGACAACGCGGTTGTTATTTTCCGTCCCTCGGTATCGGTCAACGGCGATTCCGCCACGTTCGCATCCGACGCATACGCCATGACGTATGAGCAATACAGCTCAAAATACGGAACTATACCCGACCAGCTCAGCAAGTACGTCATTAACGAAAAAACCATATTGAGCGTTAACGACAAAAACGCGAAAGCAACGACGACTGACAACGGCGTACGCACGTCGAGCGACGACCAATCGAACGGCGTCAGTTTTGATTTTTATGTTCCCGATACGCTCGTGAAGGGCGACGACGGGTACTACACATTCTCGCTCGAGCTCGATCCGGCGACAAGCGCCATCTACTACCGCAACGAAATGCGCACGCTCGCCGGAGCGGATCAAAATCCCAACTTCAATTCGGTAAACCTTACCGTCGTTATAGACGATAATTGGAATCCCGTTTCCGTCACCACAGTAGAAAACTACGACATTGCCATTCCCGTCCTCGGTGCGATGAACTGCACGGGAACGCTCACCGAAGTATTTACCGATATAAGCGACGACAACGGCGTTGTTCCCGAAGAAGACTTTTTCTTGCCGTTGGTAGAACAAGCGCTTAAAGATCCGAACTTCGCTCCGACGGAAATCCCCAACGGTCCGTCATCCCCTGCCGATTATCTCGCTACCGCGTTCGGCGACTATCTGACAGGCGCGAAAAATCTCGATCTCACCGCGGATATAACTTCCGAGCTTATCTCTGCATACAACCTTAAACTGTCGCTCAATCTCGATACGATGGATATCCGAGCCATGCTCGGCGATCTGTATGTAAGGTTCGCCGACGACAGAGTTTATATCGACCTTAACGACATTCACGGCTATATAGACACCGCCGATCTTAACGCAATACTCGAAAACGCTATTATATCCGACATTCTTGACGGCGGCGCGGCGACAGGCGGATTGGACTTGACCGCGCTGTTCGGCGGCGATATTCTGGAAAAAGTTTTCGAACACTGCGAAATGACCTCCGAAAACGGGGTGACGTGTATTCGCCTGCCGTTCGCGCTCGATCTGACGTCGATAATGCCCGCGCTAGGCAGTGCGGAGATAGACGCGTCTATTTACATAGACGACGCGGATATGTCGCTTCTGTCGATCGTCGGTAAAATAAAGCTTTTAGGTTATACAATAGACATTTCGGCTAAGCCGGCTACAAAGGCATTCAAATTCCCATCGACAGACGGCGCGGCAAACCTCAAAGGCGTTGTCGACTTTATCCCCGATATATTAAACACGGCTGCGTCCGAAACATACGGCATAAGCGGAACGGTATCGGCAATGGGTCAGTCGTTCGGTATCGACGCATATATAGACCGCACGGACGGCTTGGCGGTAGACGCGGTAATTACCGTTCTCGGTCAGGACGTAAAAGTTAAACTTCTCGGCGACAGCGTGTTCATCGGCATCGGCAAAATCGATGTGCGCGGAACTATGGACGAGTTGCCCGTACTTTTCGATGCGATAGAACCGATCGTAGGCGCTAACATGGGCGATTTGATGAGCAAACTGTCTCTCGTTATGCCGTCCTCGCTTACCGATTACATTGACATGCTCGAGTCGCTTAGCGCAGACGACGATACTCTCGATATAAAGCTCAACATATTGACTGCGCCGGCAGAACTTGCGCTCTCCCGTTCAAGCGGCAGACTTGACGGACTTAAATTCGATTACGAATTC
>CATKFJ010000211.1 GCA_949747725.1 uncultured bacterium | reverse complement strand
ATACATTTTTATGGGCAAATCGCGGTCTATACGCGCAAAACGTCGTTTGCCGTACCGCAGAGAGTACGACGCGCTCCGTTTTGCACGTCTATCCTCGCGATTTGCTCCGTAAAAACGCTACGCGCTCGAAGCGAGGCGGTTTTGAGGCAAGGTCAAGGCAAAGCCGCGAAGTCGTAGTGGGTACTACGTCAAGCGGCTTTAACGCTGAGATTGCCCAAAATCGCTCGCTATCGAGTGTTATCCTTGGGGTTAGTCACTCGTAACTCACGCAATTTGTTTACAAGCTCCGCCAATGCTCGGGCGCGATGACTTACACTATTCTTCTCTTCCGCACTCGCCTCGCCGAACGTTTTATTTAAATCGTCGCTGAAGAACAGCGGATCGTAACCGAATCCGCCGTTACCGAATAATTCATTCTCTATATGTCCGAACGTCTTACCCTCCGACGCGATAATATTCGATCCGTCATAATAGACTATGCAACACGCAAAATGCGCGGCGCGGTTTTTCTTTCCGTTCAGATCCGCAAGCAATTTCTTATTGTTCTCCGCGTCGCCGCCACTGTTGTATCGCGCCGAGATCACGCCCGGAGCGCCATAAAGCGCGTCCACGCACAATCCGCTGTCATCCGCAAGCGTAGGCAATCCGCACAGTTCATAAAGCGCTTTTGCCTTAATGAGCGCATTGTCATAAAACGTAGCGCCCGTTTCTTCCACATCGACCGAGATATTAAGATCCTTAGGCGACAAAACCCTGAAATCGGCGAGCATTGCGCGAAACTCTTTGAGTTTACCGGCATTGCCGCTTGCCAAAACTATTTCTTTCATACTTCCATTGTACTCCGTTACATCAAAAATATCAAGAATTTTTATACAATTAAAATAACGCAACAAAAAATATTGTTGCGTTACTATATCAGGTCTGCACCATAGACAATTACTACGTGACTGAAACTCATACGGCTTACTTCGTACTCGGAATAAATCGGAGCCTTTTTCGGTCTTTGTATGTGTTGCTCACAAAAAAACAATAAGGTTCTTATTACGGTGCGCCTCGATACCAAGGTTATGTAAACAAATTAACGATGCGTTTATGCTGTTTGACTGCATATTGATATGTCTTATATGCGCCGCTGTTTTCTCTCGCCTCCACCCAAAACAAAATCAAATCGCTTTGGTCTATCATGGCAAGATTACGATAATAGATCGCCGTGTACCAATAATCGAAATCCTTTGTCGGACATTCCAACGCTTCATACTCTTTTTTAATAAACCATCTCGGCGGCTTTCTGAGCTGCTTATCGAGCGCAAAACAAAACACTCTTTTTATATTGAGTTGCGGTTTAGCGTCTCTTTTTTCGGTTACAATGTCATAGCACAAATCGTCAAAATCACTCCTGCCGCCGAATAAAAAAATTCTAACGCCGTCCTCTATCGCCCTGTCAATTTCTATTCTTGTTCTCGCTACAAGGTCATCCGTTATATCCACGTCGTAATGCCCGAAGCACGAACAAGTCTTTTCAACTGTTACCATAAAAAAGATGCCGCCCCCGAAGGAACGGCACCGTAGAATACCGTTCCAGAGTGCGAATCCATAAACCCTTTTTTTAGAAAGAAGTTCAGAACAGGTATTACTACCAATATTTGACTT
>CATKFJ010000210.1 GCA_949747725.1 uncultured bacterium | reverse complement strand
TCCATACGCATAGTATTTGAAATACGTCGAATAATATTCGGGATTTACTTGTATATGTTCGACATGAGCATTGCTTCGTCGCGCACGCGCTCTCTTAATTCGAGCGGACTTAGTACTTTTATCGACGAACCGTAAGAAAGCAATCGTTTTATAAGCGCGTCGGTGAGCGGAACTTCGGCGCGTGCTATGTACTTCGTGCCGCGCTCGGTCACCGCGTCTATGCCGAGCCAATCCATAATGCTTTCGAGCACGGTGGGGAAAAACTCTATTTCAAGCTCAACATATATTTCGTTGTAGTATTCGAGCTCGAGCTTTTCGGTCAGCTTGCTTTCGATTTTTGTAAACGCTTTGCTTGTAAGTCGCAGGTCGTGTATGCGCGATAAACGGAACAGGCGGAAATCGCCGCGCAGTCTGCACATGGCGTATATATACCACGCGCCTTCTTTAAATACAAGCGTGTACGGATCTATCGTACGATAGGAAACATATCCGCGCGCGTCGGTGTATTTTATTTCTACGGCACGGCGCTGTTCTATTGCCTGCGACAGCGTTTTTATTTTGGGGCGCAACATGGCCGCTTGTTCGTAATCGCAATCTATATACAGTTGGTCCTGTTTTACCGCGTAATTATCTTGTTCGCGCGTTTTATTTACGGCGTCTAATTTTTCGGATATTGCAAGGTTTATCTTATCGCCGTAAAGGTCGGCGGTTTTATCGAGCGCGTCTTTCAGCCGCCCTATCTCGGATTCCGAGAGGAAGGTTTTATCTATCATATAGTCGTCGGCAAGTTTAATGCCGCCGTTGCGACCGGTGGATGAAACTATAGGCACTCCGGCGTCTTCGAGCACGCCGATATAGCGCGATACTGTGCGTTTACTTACAGAAAACCTTTCCGCCAAATAGTCGCGCGATACTCGACGTTTTGTCAAAAGGATTATCAGTATGGAATATATAACAGACTGTTGCATTTCTGCTCCCGACATGAATATTAAAGTATATTAAGTTTAATAATTATATGTCAAATCTAATTGACTGTCAAGAGAAAAATTTTCAAAACTCATGCGAAATCAATTGTAATAATCTTTTAAGTATGGTAAAATATCGTTAAGTCTATAAATCTATACGGAGCAGTAATGAGTAACGAAGAAAATTCAATCGAAAAAGAAGAGCCGAATATCGATCGGACGGACACGGCGGAAGTGCGCTCGACAGCTGTCGAAGAAGATGCGGCAGTCGACGCGGAGAAGCCCGCTACGGACGTAGCCGCAGATACCCGACAGGCAGAACAGAATGTCGATACGGACAGCCCGTCTGTTAAAGAGAGTGCGGAAGAAGTATCCGAAAACGATGTGAAAGCCGATGCGAAAGAACGCAAAATCAAGTCGGACAAGCCTCGCGGCGCGACTGTCGATTTGGCTAAAAACAAAATATTCAAAGCGGTATACTATCCCGTGCTTGCGCTGTTGGTTGTCGTAATGATGATATTCTCGATCATGGACGGCGTTTTCGGTTGCAGTTCGAATGTTTACGACGCGAGTTATTTGATCGACGTAAAAGCGGATATAGCCGAACTTACCAAACTTTCGCGTTCGTCGATGTCTTCGTCTACGGGTATCGTTTCGGCGCGCGATTATATCGTCAACGGTTTGACGGGCGGCGGATTTACTTATGTCGCAGAAAAGCGCACGGACGATGACGACGATGACGCAACCGTAGACGACGTTGCGACAGTTACCGAATGGGCTGTCGTAAACGGCTCAAAAGCGCCCACGGTCACCGTTCAAACGGCTACTCCGTCCGTTTCGTTGCAGGACGAAATGGGTGTTTCGAAATACCTTACGGGAGCGGTGCTCAACAATGTTGTTGCGGCGATCCCGTCCGACAAAGAAAACGCCGGAGCAGTAATAATCACCGTGCGTTACGACAGCCGCATCGATACCGACGGTGCCGCTCAGAATGCGGCGTTTGTCGCCAATGCCATGCGCCCGCTCGTAAAATATGCGAGCGAGGGGAGTAAGTTCGATAACGATTTGATCGTTGTGTTTACCGAAGAACTCGATAACGCATTCGGATCGTATGTATTTATAAAATCGTTTGAAGGCTTGAACAATGTGGTTTCGCGTGCAAAGGCAGGCGTGAATCTCGACGCCTACGGCAACGGCGGAACGCTCGCGCTTACCGATGTCGGCGAAGCCGGCTACGATTATCTTACGCGCGTTACAAACGTTTATAACACGTTCGATTCGTCCGTCATACCCGATACGCTCGGCGCGGAGCTTGCAAATAAAAATGCCGTAAAGGCATTCGGCGATATCCCCTCGGTACAGATAGCTTTGCTCGGCGGCATGGATAAAGCGCAATCTCCGCTCGATACGGTCGACGATATTTCCGACGCTGTATTGAATCAGCAAGCGGCGTTCCTTAAAAATTATATCGAAGAATTTACCGTTAGCAATAAAACGTTTACGTCCGAACGTGACGATAACATGGTAATATTTTCGTATTTGGGCGGCGGCACTATAGTTTATACTTCCGTTGCGTCGTATGTGATAGGCGCGCTCATTATAGCGCTTATAGCCGGCGTAATAACCGCCATGGCGCTTAAAAAGACGTTCTCGATCAAAAATATGTTTAAAGCGGCGGGCTTGCAGTTGCTTGTGATTGCAAGCACGCTCGCGGCGACCGTAGCTTCCTATTTCTTGGTAACGTTAATGCTTACGGGATTCGGCGTGCTTCCCATTCACGCGATAACGAGCGTTCGTTACTTTAACGCAGCGATCCTTATTGCCGCAATGATCGTTTCGGTCGCCGCGGCATTCGGGTTTACTACGCTTTATAAAAAGTTGTTCAGAGTTACTTCGTCCGACGCAGTGCGCGGCACGGCGATGCTATTCGGCATTGTCGGCGCGGTAATGAGCTTCGCTTGCCCCGCGTATTCGTTCATGACGTCGTGGCTCGGCATGTTGCTTACGGCAGTACTGCTTGTAAGCGTGTGCTGTCACAAAATATTTAAAAACAAATTCGGCATGGGCTTAGACAGACTGTATTTGTACGCAATACCCGTCGCGATATGCTTGCCGCTTGTTATGGCTGAAATATCGGCGCTTATGTGGTTGTTGCCGCTTGTATTGCTTCCCGTTATCATGATGCCGTTCACGGGCATTCTCGGTGTGGCGGTGCCGTATCTCGATCGCACGCGCGCCGTATTCGATAAAGTAGCCAAAAAACTGCCCATGCGCACCATACGCGTAGAACGCGTCGTTACCGAAAAGGTAGAGGATAGGGCAAAGAAAGGCAAGTTTACCGAACAAACATTCAAGCGTGTGGAAAAAGAGAAAGTTGCCGTTAATTACAAAAACTATTTCGGTATAAGCGTGCTTACCGTACTCGGCATTGTCGTAGCGCTTTTTTCGGGCGGATTCGGCGTTAGCTTCGGCAAAACTCTTACCGGCTATACAAGCTATGAGAACGCCATATATAACGATGCGCTTGTTTACGAGTGGACCAAGGACGCGAGCGGCACGGAAACTCAACGGCTTGTTATAGACGATCTAATGACTTACAAGTTCGCACGGTATTCGCTTACCGATCTCGAGTGGTCGGACGGCAAGTATGTCAAAAACGTCAACTACAGCACGAGCGGAATTATTTCCAACGAGCCGACTATAAACAAGACGGACGATGTTTATAATGTAACTACTTTCGACGGCGCGTATTCGTATGTGACGATCAAGATCCCGTCGGCACGGTCTATTACCAAAATTACCGTTAAAGAGCAGTCAAAGACAGACAGCGGCTATAACGGATACGTTTACGAGTTTAATAATAAGAGCGAAATAGTATTACGCATGCCGTACGGTTTCGGTAACTTTACAATGGAGATCGAGGGCGCAAAACCGTCAACGTTCGAGTATGAAGAATACCGTGCGGTATCCGTTGCCGGCTCCGATACTGCGCTTGATAACGTTGACGAATGGAACAGGCTTAAGGTAGATTTTGCAGGTACCGATGTTTACGATAATCTCAGCGGCGGCATTGTTATAAAGCGCACATTCAGTGTGTGATCGGTATAAAAAGTAAATAGCTACGTTAAAAACCGCACTGACGATCTTGTGCGGTTTTTGCGTGGCGCAATAAAAACATATCGAAATAAACGGCTATGCTCGAATATCGTTTATTTCGATTGCGGCGTGTTTCGCCCCGTAGAGTGTGAATTTTGCGCCGAAAACGGCATGTTTTTTAAATAAAACGTTATTTTGCTTGTTAAAATACCCGTTTTACAGTAGACAAACGAACCAAAATTGTGCTATACTTTATGTGTAAAATCGATAGCGAAAAGAAGGAGTTGCGTAATGGCAGTTGCGAGAAAACCGAAGAACACATTAAAATTTGCTCAGCCCTCGTCATGGTGGGGAAGCGGTTGGCGCGAAGGCTTGCCGCTCGGCAACGGTGTTATAGGTGCGTCGGTATACGGCGGCGCCGCAAATGACGTGGTAATGATCACTCACGGAGATCTTTGGTGGCAGGGTAAGGATTCGGCATTGCAAGACGTTGCCGAAAAAGTTCCTGCTGTGCGCAAAAAGATAGACGAAGGCGATTTTATAGGCGCGGAGAAAATACTGTCTACCGAGCTTATTAGAAAGGGTTACCGTCCGCAGCTGTCCTATCCGCTGCCGCTTTGCGATTTTAAAATAGATATGGATCTCGATCGCGCCGCCAAGGAATATACTCGCGTATTGGATATGGAAAGCGCGGAGGCATCGGTTTCGTTTAAGGACGGCGCTACGAGGTTTGAGCGCAATGCGTTTGTGTCGCGCGCCCGTGATTGCATCGTTTACGAAATTTCCAAGACCGGATCCAAGAATATCGACGCGGCGTTTAGTTTTGCCGTTCACGATAAATTCAACGCGCGTACGCTTGTCGCCGTTTCGGCTACGCCCGATAACGTAAATGTCAAATGCGAAAACTATTGGCTGTATTTTTCTGCACGGTCGTCTACAGGCGCAGATTTCGGCGCAGTCGCAAAAGTCAACTTCTTTGCCGGCAAGCAGGAAATTGTCGGGGATAAGCTTGTTGTTACAGGCGCGGAGAAAATACTTGTTATCATCAAACCGTTT
>CATKFJ010000209.1 GCA_949747725.1 uncultured bacterium | reverse complement strand
GTTACAGGGCGCAATTCTTGCTCCGGCTATGCCGAACAGCACTGATTTGAGCAATAAATATTTCACTGCGGACGGAACCGGCGAAAGCTATATAGCTAATGTGCCGTTTATCCTTACAGGCAATGAACATTTTGAAAGAGGCGGCGCCGTAAATCTTTATATAGGTAAATACGCAAATAATAGAGGCAATATCGATGCGTTCTTGACAAGCGCAGAAATATATTATTATATTGTAAACGGCACGAATGCCGACGGAACCTACAATTACACTCGTTACAGCGCTTCGCAGTTAAAAAGTCTCACGGCAGCGCAATGGCTTGCTGATGATTTCTATGCGAAATTTTATGACGGCGAGGGACGGTGGAAGGTAACGGATTGGGCGATAGAAGTTGTTCCCAAAATATCGTCTACCGCAGATAAATTTATTTCGCTCGGGATCATGTTGCGCGACGACGTTGCCTACGGCGGTGACACTGCCGGCAAGACTACGGGCTGGTCGAGCAGTATGATAGTAAATAACAATAACGCGTATTCCGTTACAAGCGCGGCTGCCGTTGACGGTTTTGTAAGATACACTTACAAGCTCTACATAAACGGCTTGGGGATCGTTCCGTATACGTATTACGATCAATACGACGGATATTACACGGTGTCCGATCCGAGAAAGAATATGACTAAGGCATACATTGCGCCGTATAATGATGACGGTGTCGGAAACGATTTCGGTGAAGAATTCGTTTTCGGTACCGATTACGACAAAAAGTATGCGGACTCGAACGATAAAGTATTCAGATATTCGGTTACAATAAGAGTATCGTCCAATAAAGCGCAGCAAGATCCGAAAAACTATACGTATATTCCTATGAGTTATTTGGCGCTCCGTAACGGTCTTGCTACAGTCAAGAACGACGGAACGGGTGAGTTTGACTTTACATCGTCCAAAACGTTTGTTGCTTACGATATCGGCGACGAATACGGTTATAACTTATCGGGCTTGACCGGAGCGGTCACCTATAAAGACGCAATAACCATTAGCGACGGTACGCCCGAGGGTACATGGACCGGATCTAAGCTGGACGATAACCCTTACCTTTGGATCACGTCGTTCGATTATCTTAATGATACAAGACCGATACAAACTATAGAAGAATATAGAAATGTAATGCTCAGCCCTTACTT
>CATKFJ010000208.1 GCA_949747725.1 uncultured bacterium | reverse complement strand
CGGAGAAATTCTCGAAAAGCTCGGCAAGCCGCTTACAAAGATCGCGGGAGGTTATCGCATAGAAGTTAAGGATACCGCGGAGGCTACCGAACTGATAAAGGCGTATCCCGAGCTGTTCGAAGACTATGAGGTAAGTAAGGGTAAAATGGACGACGTGTTTCTTGCGGCAACGGGAACGAGGTTGGGTGATTGACGATGAGCAGAGCAGAGATAAAAACCGAAATAAAACAGACTGCGGCGTTTACGGCGCGCAATATAAAACTGTTTTTTAAGGATAAAGGTATGTTTATCGGCGCGCTTATTGCGCCGCTGATAATAATGATGCTATACGCGCTGTTTTTGCACCGTGTGTTTGTGCAGTCGATCGAAGCGGTGATCCCCGAAGGATTCGCGCTTGCGCCGAAAACGCTTAGCGGATTTGTTGCTGCGTACGAGATTTCGTCCGTGCTTGCGGTTTGCTGTGTAACCGTGGCATTCGTAGCCAACATGAACATGGTTGCGGACCGCGTAAACGGCACAAATGCCGATATAAGCGTGACGCCGGCGAAAGGGCGCGTGATAGTGCTCGGGTACTATTTTGCTACGGCGATCGTTACTTTGTGCATTTGCTATATCGCTATGGCTGTCGGATTTATTTATATGGCAGGCATGGGCTGGAACATGACGGTAGGCGAAACGTTCGCCGTTATACTCGACGTGTTCTTGTGCGTGCTGTTCGGCACGGCGCTGTCGTCGATAGTTTGTTACTTTCTTAAAAGCTCGGGCGCGATCAATGCGGTTTCCACTATTGTGTCGTCTGTATACGGATTCATTTGCGGCGCGTACTATCCGATATCGCAGTTTTCTACGGGTATGGCTAACACCGTAATGTGTTTGCCCGGTACATACTGCACGGGACTGTTCCGCACGCATTTTTTGGGCGGATTCGAGCGTGTATTGGCAGCCGAAGGTTTGCCTACGCAAGCCGTGGACGGCATACTCGGCGGATTCGACGTTAAGCTCAGCTTTTTCGGCAGCAACGTAGCGCCGTGGACGATGTATTTGGTAGTGGCTTGCACGGTAGCGGCGCTTATAGGCGCGGTTGTGCTTATAAACCTGATTGTGAAGACGAAAAGAAAGAGGGTAAAATAAATTTTGAATTAGGAATTTATGCCCGAAAGATTTTTCCGCTCCGTTCGCATCGGTCGAAATGACATGGATTCCGAATTAAAACAAAAAACCCGACGTCGGTCGGGTTTTTTGTTTTTGAATAAACAGGCATTGCCGTTATTTAACCAAATACCAATCGTTGTTGTCGTCTATGATAAACGTTTTGTTGCCGACGATAGTTGTGGAAACGCTGATATCAAACGATTTTATTACCGTGCCGGCATAGTTGAAGATCTCTACTTTTGTTGTGTAGTTCGTCAGATCGGTTGTCGTTACCGAATACAATCCGTTTGACGGAACGCTTACCGTTACGCGTTTGTCATCGGTTTCGCTGCTTTCGGGTACAGCTTTTTCGATGCCCGTTTTGCTCAGAAATACCAACTTATCGCCCGTGACGGTTGACTTGGTAGCTGCGGCGTAATCGCCGTAGAACGTGCCGATATTCTTATATACGGGCGCAACTACTATCTTGCCGTCGTAGTCCTTTAAGCCGTAAAAAGCGTCGGCTTGAAAAGTAATAAGATTGTCGTTCTTGATATCGCCGACATCAGTAACGTAATCGAGATTTTTATCGACTATTATCATGTCGGAGGAGATTGTGCTTTTAGCCAAGTATCTATTATCCGCAAGCTTGTAAACGGGTTGACCTGCTTTGCCTGTAAATTCTATACCGACGTTAAGCTCGGCGTCCGTGAAGTACATTGTTAATTCGTTTTCGTTATTAGGCTCGGCAAATACGCCGTTATGCGATTTGTAGCCTGCAATGGCCGCGCCGTCGTACGCCTTGGTTTCGTAATTATAATACGGGAGGAACTCGTCGATACATTTAAAATCGTAATTGAGTTCCGTGACAGTATTTGCAACGACGTCGTATCTGTACAGAGTGTAATCGTATTTTTGTATTACGTTATTGCGCTGTTGCACATAGTTGTAACCGCTTGTCGCGTCGGGGGAAACGGGAACGTTTATTTCGTAATACATATAGTTGCCGAGGAAGCCCAATACGTTTCCGTACTCGAGCGAAACAGTGCCCGTAAGCTCGTTATTCTTATAGAAGTCATACTTTGTATCGTATTCTATATACGAATAATTTGCGATATCGCCGTTCACGGGTTGTTCGGCAGTCGATTCGTAAACGGGCGTGTAATCTTTGCCGATATATTCGCCTACATTGTAGTCCGCCATGCAGTTATCGTAGACGTTGGCGGAATCGAGCTTGGAGTAGGTGATCCTGCCGGCAGAGTCTTCGGACATACGGAAATAGTTATCCGTGCTACTCCGTCTTACTACCAATACTTGCGTGGGCGTTTGAGCATTGCCGATGTACTTATAGGCTACGTTGATATTAGGATAAGCGGGATACTCGGAAGTATCGAGAACGGTGCCGTCGGGCGCGATAAACGTGTACTGCGAATCTGCCGACTTTCCCCTAATTATGTTTATATATACGTAATGCCCTATGATATCGTCGTAATATTGGACTTGTGAGTAACCGATATCGTCATACCCCGAAGCGATAACTTTTTCGAATTCGGCGCTGTACACTTTATACGTGATGCTGCTATCGTTTTTTACGGTAATTCTTAAATAATTACCTGTCCACCTGTTTACCTTTTCGCCGTCGGAGTTTATTTTGGTTGCCGTCGTCAAAGCGGTTTTGCCGGTAGAGATATCCAAATCGTCTATATTTTGAACATAGTTATCGATATTTATATTTTGTGTAGTGCCGAGCGAGGGGAGACCTGTGGGAGCGTCGTCTCCGCAGGCGGTGAGCGCAACCGCCGCCGACAGTGCGAGCGTCGCGCCGATCGTTACGGCAAGAATCTTTTTAAGTTTCATATTCTGTTTTCTCCTTTATATGCCGTTGACGTTATTTTACCACGTAGTATGTGACGGTAGATACGCTGTCCGAAGTCTGCGCTACGGTAAGAATACCGTTGTTTAAGGACAGGCTGTTCAATGCCGAGTTGGCAAACGTTTTTACAGTATTTCCGGCATAGTCTTTAACCGTAATATTGTAGGTATAGGCGTCTTCCACTTTTTCGGAAACATAGTACAGTCCGTTGTTCATATCGGAAACATACTTGCCGTTTTCTATTTCGGTCACGGGCATTTCGGTCACTTTGCCGTTTGCGCCGAGAAGATATTTTTGCTGTTCGCCGTTAACGGTCTTTGTAGCCACGGCATAGCCGTCGTAGAAATTGCCGATGCTGTCGTAAACGGGCGAAACGACTATTTTGCCGTCGAAATCTTTAAGACCGTATTTGCCGTTGGCTTGGAATACCGTAATGTTGTCGGCGGCATACGACTTGACGTTATTATAACTGTAATCGGTAACGTACTCGAGGTCTTTGTCTGCTACTACGTATTTAGACGATGAGTAAACCAAATACTTGCCGTCGCTCAGTTTATATGTCGGCATCCCGGCTTTATTGGTAAGGTCGTAAGCGACTTTAAGATCGGCGTCTGTGAGATAAGTGCTATATTCATCGGAGGATACAAACACGCCGTTGGTCATTTTAAGCCCTCTTACGAGCGCGGCGTCGTACGATTTTGTTGCGTAGTTGTACTGAACGCGCATCTCTTCTATTTTTACATTGTAGTTAAGCTCGGTTGTCGAGTTGGCTACGATATCGTATCTGTAAAGGTGATATTCGTATTTCTGTACATTGGAAGAAGTATATTTGACGTAGTTATATCCGCTTGTCGCGTCGGGGGAAACGGAAACTTCGGTGTAATAATAAAGGTAATTGCCCACAAAAGCGAGAGGACTGCCGTATTCATAATTAACTTCGCCTGTTTGTTCGCCGTTTTTGTAGAACTTAACAGTGTTAAAGGCGTTATAGCATTCGTAATCGGCAATGTCGCCCTCGACGGGTTTTTCTTCGGTCGATTCGTATATCTTGCGGTAATTCTTATCGTAAGAACCTACTTCGTATTCGCCTGCGGGCTGGAGATTGAGCGAAGATTCCTGAACCTCGGAATAAGTTTTTACGCCTGTTTTCTCGTCGACGTTCAAACGGAAATATTTGACTATTTCTTGCGTTCCGGTCGCGCTTACTTTTTTTTCGGCAGTGACCGTGTAAACGGTGGACCGTTCGGCGTCGTTGTCTACATAATACGAACCGCTCGAAATATCCATATCAGAGTATTTGCCTTTGGCAAGAAGAACGGTGCCGTCGGAAGCCGTCATGCTGCTTTGTGCATCGGTTTCGTCACCGGTGGTGATACCGTATACGGAGATATTGGACATGTCTTTGGTGAATATATTGGCGATTTCGGAAGCCTTGAGTCCAGATTCCAAAACTTTGCCGGAATTGACGCTGTAAATACGATATGTGGCGTCGTTGCCTTCGCCCTTTTGGAAAACCATAAGATCGGAAGACTCTAAAAAATATTTGTAGTTTTGATAATCGGCTCCGCTGAGCAATGTTTCGCCCGTTTCGCTTATCTGCGTGATCTTGGCGGTCGTTCTGCTGTTGTACAGCATAGAGGCTTCATACTCGTCGAGTTGAGTAACATAGTTGTCGAGTTCGAGAGCGGCCGTGCCGAGATCGGACGGACCGGTGGGGGCATCGTTGCCGCAAGCGGTGAGCGCAAGCGCGGTCGATAAGGCGAGAGTCGCGCCGACTGTTACGGCGAGAATCTTTTTGAGTTTCATGAAATTTTTCTCCTTTTAATTTTCATACGAGTGACTAACCCCAATAGATACATTTTTATGGGCAAATCGCGGTCTATACGCGCAAAACGTCGTTTGCCGTACCGCAGAGAGTACGACGCGCTCCGTTTTGCACGTCTATCCTCGCAGTATTGCCGAGTAAATTCGCTTGTGCTTGCGCAAGGGCGAATTTGCGAGAGCAATCAACGAAGTTATTTGCTCCATAAAAACGCTACGCGCTCGAAGCGAGGCGGTTTTGAGGCAAGGTCAAGGCAAAGTCGCGAAGTCGTAGTGGCGCTACGACAAGCGGCTTTAACGCAGAAATTGTCCAAAACCGCCAGCTATCGAGTGTTATCCTTGGGGTTAGTCACTCGTATGCTTATCATATCACACGGGGGGGGGTAGTCAATCGTTTTAAAGCCTTTTTACATTTTTCGACAAGATTTTAATGTGTATAGTATGTGATATAATGAGTGCATTATTACTTGGGGAATGGGTAATCGGCTTACTTCTTTTGTAAAAGAAGTAAGCAAGAAAACTTTTAGTGCTGTGTGTGGGCGTGGGTTGTTAGTTGGAGATTACACCCGAATAATTTCGTTACGTTAGAAATTTATCGGACGACACATTTAAATTCGGAATGCGGAACTAGGAATTCGGAATTAAAAGATTTCTCCGCTCCGTTCGCTAACGCTCACTTCGGTCGAAAAGACATGGAAAGGACATGACGCCCTTCAGTCGAAAGGACAAGCCCAACCATGTCATCCCGAGCGTTTTTTGCCCTCTCGAGGGATCTATATGCTAATACATAGTGGCGTCCGATAAATTTCTAACGCCACAAAACTATTCGGGTGCAACCTACAACGAACAACCCACGCCAACACACGGCGCTAAAAGTTTTCTTGCTTACTTCTTTTACAAAAGAAGTAAGCCTAATTAACTTATTCGTAATCCGCGACCTGCCGCAAATGCAATGCGTACGAAACAGGTTTACCCTGTCTGTCGGTCGTATGGTGCGACGGTATTACTATGCCGCAATACATGAGCGCCGCGCCCGAAAACGTTTTACCGAGTTCGCGAACGTTATAAAGATTGTGTTCGTCGAGTCCGGCAAACCAAATGCGCGGCGATGGTTTTTCGGACACGACCACGGCATACGCTTTCGATTTGTCTTTCGATACGGCGATAACGCTTTTGCCGTCGGCTTTTTCGGGGCGGTACAAATCTCCGCCGAGCGTTATACGACAATCGTCCTGATATGAGAATATCTGCGCGCGTATTGCGCGTTTTTTATCGCCGTCCAATTTCAGCGGATCGCATTCGTATGCGAGCGCGCCGAAAGTCGCGCTGTCGAATTTAGTTTTTAGATCGACGTCGTCGGTATCGACGATCGCGCGCATGGAACATACGGGATAGCACATCGCGTGCGTATAGCGTTTGTCGTCGGGTACCGCGCCCCACTCGATAAGCGTTTCGGGACGCTTTTCGGTTACGGTATTTCGCAAAGCGAATACGGCGCGCGCATATTTTTTTACCCCGACGTGCGGAAGATCTATCAACACGTATTCCGCGCCGTGCATCGATATTTTTCTTTCAAGCTCGGCTACATATTGTCGAACGCCGTCATTATCCGCGACGGCAGTGTTCGGACAAAACTTGACGCCGAACTTGATCCCTACCGCTTTGCATGCTTCCGACACCGAAGCAAGCAGATCGTCGTCTGTCTTATCGGCACAAACCGCAAACGTGTCGCAACCGAGTTCGGACGCCGCCGCCACGCGCTCGGCTATCTTGTCCTTGACATCCGTACAGAACAATACTATCGGACGGCGCTCGGCGCGTACGCACATAAATTCGCGCAAAATGTCGTGAAACGCGCGAGTAATTCCGCCCAAACCGTTTTCCGAAAATACCGCGAGCGTTTCGGGCAAACAATAACTTTCGCCGCCGCCTACAGTTACGTCGCCGCCGTCGCTGCAAACAATATCAATAGTATCGCCGTTTTTCGCGTATTCTAACTCGCCGTTGCCGTAAGCGCATAAAAACCCGAATGCATAGCCGTGCGATTCGGTGCAATCCGGCGAAAGAGCGGCGACGAAATTACCGCACTTGACCGGCGATTTTATAGTCCCGACGCTTTTCCTTACCGCGCCTTTTTCTTCGGACAAAACGAGCGTTTCGAAATCCGCGCCGAACGACGCAATGCGTATTGCCGAACCGAGCGAGATCGGTTTTTTACCGTCGTTATACACTTCGGTACGCACGGCAAATCCGCCTCGGGGATATGGCGTTACAAATACTTTTTTACGCAGTTTCGCTTTATTATCCGCAAACGACAGCACAAGCGTTTTCGAACCGCCGAGCATGGGTATGTCGACATAATGTTTATCATCCGCAACCTCCGCGGCGGTCAGCACGAAATTCGACTGCGGCGCAAACGTTGTTATGCCGAGCGATTCTATATCGTCCTCCGCTTCGATACGCTTACCGAAGTATATCGACGTTATTTTACCGTTTTCGTCCGATTTAAACGAACAGCATGAATCGCCCGCGGTCAAGTAGAATGCATTGTTATCTATTTTAATCATGATACGTCCTATATCAAAACAGTTTAGCCGTGACGTCCGCAAAAAACTTTTGCGGAAGAATGTGTCGCATAAAATTCAACAGTTTATATTTAAACCCGACTATATATAGCGGTTTTTTGCTCTTATTGCAATATTTGTAAATTTTTTTGACCGCCGGAACAAGCTTCATGCGTTTATGCTCCCGACCGTCGATCTTGCGCGCCGAAATCTTAGGCGCGTCGCCGTAACGTTCGCCGCCGTCCGAAAACTTGACGCGATTCGCTGTAAATTCCGTTTGTATATCGCCCGGGCAGATCGAACTGACGCGTATCCCGTGTTTTTTAAGCTCCATATACAATCCGAACGCCGCCATATTGACCGCCGCCTTGCTTGCGCAGTACATCGCCCTGTACGGCAACGCAAACAGTGCGCACGCCGACGAAATAAATACGGCGTTCGAGCCTTTCCGCATGAATTTGAGCGCGCACCTTACAAGATTGAGCGCGCCCGTAAAATTCAAGTCGAACTGCTTTTGTATTTCTTCGAGCGGAAGCAGCTCGGTCGCGCCCGACAGTCCGCCGCCGGCGTTGGCTATTACCGTATCGATCCGCCCGTATTCGGACGCAATGCGTTCTATCGCGGTTTGCACCGCGGCAAAATCGGTAACGTCTACCGACAAATCGCCGTTTTCCGTTACGCGGCGCGATAAGCCTATAACGGTATCGCCGTTAGCACGATACCGTCGGCACAGCTCCTTGCCTATACCGCTCGACGCGCCGGATATCACTACAATACGCGATATTTTATTTTTCATCGCCGTTCGATTTCGTTTTATCGGTTGCCGTCGGTTTTTTAGACGTTGCATGGCACGACTTTTTTGCCGCCGTCGCGGTGGGCTTTGTCTGCTTCGCCGATCTTGCACCCGAAAGCAGTTTGTTAAGCGCCGTCAAAAATTCGGGTTCGGTTTTGTATCCCTCGGCTATAAGCGCCTCGTTATACAGCACGGTCACAGTGTCGTTAAACGCGTCGTCCGTCATTGTTTCCATGTTCGCTATTACGGGATGCTCGAGATTTACCTGCAAAACGCGCTCGGCTTTTACGCCGTTTCCGCCCATCGCCTGCATGATGCGTTCCATTTCGAGCGAAACGTCGCCCTTGGCGGCAAGGCACACGGGATAGGACTTGAGTTTGTCTGTCGCCGCCACTTTTGCTTTTTTGCCGAGCGAATTTTGAATACGCTCCAACAGCTTTTCGTGCCCTTCGGCGGACGGCTTGCTCTCTTTAGTTCCGTCGGCTATATTTTCGAACTTATGCCCGTCGTAATTTTCGAGCATGCGCGCTATAAACTCGTCTACGGGATCGGTAAAGTAAAGCACGTCTTTTCCGCTTTCGCGCGCGCCCTCGAGCTGCGGAAGCATGGATATTTTTTCGGCGGTTTCGCCGCATGCGTAGAGCACGGGCGCGTCCTTATCGAGTTTTTCCGCATATTCTTTAAACGTTATAAGTTTTTTATCGGCGTCCGAACGGTACAGCAACAAATCCTTAAGCTTGTCCTTATTCGCGCCGAAATTATCGTACGCGCCGAACTTTATCGCCTTGCCGAACTGCGTAAATATTTTTTCGTACTTTTCGCGGTCGTTTTTAAGCAGCTTATCGAACTCGGCAAGTATCTTCTTTTCCAAACCGTTGGCTATTGCGACCAACCTCCTGTCGTGTTGCAACGTTTCGCGCGAGATGTTGAGCGCAAGATCCGGCGTATCCACTATGCCGCGCACAAAGCCCAAATATTCGGGGACAAGCTCGGCGCATTTTTCCATTACCATAACGCCGTTGCAATAAAGCGACAGTCCGCGCTTGTAGTCTTTGGTATAATAGTCGTAGCTCGGTTCCGACGGTACGAACATGAGCGCGGTGTAATCGACCGCGCCCTCGACGCGCGTGGATATATTATGGAGCGGCGCGCGGTAATCGCGGAAATTGTGTTTGTAAAATTCGTCGAGTTCGGTTTCGCCGAGTTCGGATTTCTTCTTTTTCCACACGGGCGTCATGGAATTGAGTACGGTCAATTCGTAAACGGAAGCGTCGCCGCCGTTATCCGCTTTTTTCTCCTCGAGCATGCGTATGGGATAACGTATATAGTCCGAGTATTTTTTAACAAGCGTTTTAAGCGTGTAATCGCCGAGATACTCCGAATAGTTGTCGCCGTCGCCGTCGGGCTTGAGTTTGACTATTATATCCGTGCCTATCTCGGCACGGTCGGCAGGCGATATTTCGTAACCGTCGACTCCGTTCGATTCCCATTTATACGCTTTAGTCTCTCCGACTTTGCGGCTTATAACAGTCACCTTTTCGGCAACCATGAACGACGAATAAAAACCTACGCCGAACTGCCCTATAAGCTGCTCGTCGGTCTTGCCCTGTTCCTTTTTGAACGCTTCGGTGCCGCTTGCCGCTATCACGCCGAGGTTGTCCTCGAGATCCTTTTCGTTCATGCCGACGCCGTTATCGGAAACGGTAAGCGTGCGCGCCGCCTTGTCCGTTTTAAGCTCTATGCCGAAATCCGCGTCGAGCGAACTGTCGGTAAGCGACATGAACCGGCGCTTATCAAGCGCATCCGACGCGTTTGAAATAAGCTCGCGCAGGAAAATCTCTCGGTTGACATAAATCGAGTTGACGACAAGATCGAGCAATTTTTTAGACTGTGCCTTAAATTCTTTCATTATATATACCTCGCAAAAGTAAATAACCCGAATTTTAAAATAATGTATGCCCAAACTTTGACGCATACATTATTGTCGAATATTTTATCAGTCGCTGAACCCTTTTCCGTACACTTCGCGCGCGCTTATAACGTATGCGAACGTTCCGGGGTATTTCTTGAGTATTTTATTGAACTCGCCGAGCTGACGTTTTCTGATAACGCAAATAAGCATTGCGCGATGGTCTTGAGAATACATGCCCACCGCGTCAGTTTTCGTAACGCCGCGTTTTAGCTTTTCCATGATTTCCGCGCTTATCTCGTCGGGTTTGTCTGTAATTATCTCATACTTAAGCGCGGTCTTAAAGCCGGTAAGTATAGTATCGCCT
>CATKFJ010000207.1 GCA_949747725.1 uncultured bacterium | reverse complement strand
TGACGGAAGCCACGCACGAAGGCAGGCGGGCGAATCCTCCGGCAGCCAACCACGGAGGTTCGGTCATATGACGCGGCAGGGTGTCGCCCACGGCGCTTTTGAATTCCGTATTGAAGATAAGACCGATGCGCGCAGTAGGGTCGTGGATAGTCAATATTACGCTTTCTTCCGATTTCGTAAAGGGCGAAAAAGCGCGCGCCGCGCTCAAAGCGCTGATACTCGCGTATATGCACGGCGGCGGCTGTCAGTTGCAGATAAACCTCGCCGACGGAAAGCAGCTTTGCGCCGCAGTGGACGACGATGAACTCGCACGGACTATTATAGTCCGCGTCGGCGGTTTTTCGGAGCGTTTTTCCAATCTGTCGCGCGAGATGAGAAAATTTATAGCCGACAGAACTCGGTATTAGGCGCAAATAAGTGAAGAATAAATAATATCGATATAATTATTTTTAACATAGACCCCGAGCCGATTGCGGTTCGGGGTTTTGCGTTGGCGGATTCTGCGGTGTAGCTCGGGGAGGGGCAGTTTCTAATTCCGAATTATCTTTTGCTAATCTCTTGCAATTCCCGAACATAAGTGTTAGAATATAGTGGTAAAGACAAACAAACCAAAGGACGGCGTTATGATAGATATAGCACTTATTCGCAACGACACGGACGGCGTTAAAGCGGCGCTTAAAAAGCGCGGCTGCGACGCGGACCTTAACGGTATTCTCGGGCTTGACGCAAAGCGCAGGGATATCATAGGACGGACGGAAACGCTCAAGGCGGAGAAGAACAAGGTGAGCGCGGATATTCCGCGGCTTAAAAAAGCCGGCGAAAACGTAGAGCCTATATTCAAGCGTATGCGTGAATTGGGCGATCAGATATCCGCGAACGACGAGCAGTTGAAAACGGTGGAAGAGCAGTTGCGGCATGAGCTTTTGTGCTTGCCCAATCTGCCCGATCCCGACGTTGTGGCAGGCGATAAGGAAAGCAATGCCGTGATCAAGGTCTGGGGCAAAAAGCCGGAGTTCGCGTTCCCCATAAAGAATCACGTAGAGCTGTGCGAGAGCTTGCATCTTATAGACTATGAGCGCGGCGTCAAGCTTGCCGGCAACGGGTCGTGGCTGTATACAGATAGGGGCGCGGTCATAGAGTGGGCGTTGCTCAATTATTTTATAAAGACGCATATCAAGGACGGATATACTTTTATACTTCCGCCGCACATGCTTAATTACGAGTGCGGACTCGGCGCGGGACAGTTCCCCAAGTTCGAAGACGACGTTTACCGTGTGGAAACGGCTGAGGGCGGCGCGGCGCGCAGATTCATGCTGCCTACAGCCGAAACGGCGCTCGTCAATATTTATCGCGGCGAGATATTGCAGGAAAAGGATCTGCCCAAAAAGCTGTTCGCGTACACGCCGTGCTATCGCAAGGAGGCCGGTTCGTACCGTGCCGAGGAACGCGGCATGATCCGCGGACATCAGTTCGATAAGGTGGAAATGGTGCAGGTAACTACGACCGATCAGAGTAAGGCGGCGTTCGAGGAGCTTGTGGGCAAGGCGTGCGCGCTTGTGGAGGGCTTGGGCTTGCATTACAGACTTAGCAAGCTTGCGGCGGGCGATTGCTCGGCGTCCATGGCGCGCACGTACGATATAGAGGTGTGGATCCCGTCTATGGGAATTTATAAAGAGGTAAGCTCGGTTTCCAACGCTAACGATTATCAGGCGCGTAGAAACATGACGCGTTACCGCACCGCCGACGGTAAGATCGATTACGTGCATACGCTCAACGGTTCGGGACTCGCCACTTCGCGCATTTTGCCGGCTATCGTAGAGCAGTATCAAAACGCCGACGGGTCGGTGACCGTTCCCGAAGTTTTGCGAGAGTTCGTCGGCGCCTCCTTACTTCTTTAGGCAAAGAAGTAAGCAAGAAACCTTTGCTTGGAAGGCTTGGTAGTTCCGAACATAGATGACAGAAAAAGTTATGATGACAGAAAAAGTTATCGGCGGCTTTAGACAAAGAAGTATACAATAAACCTTTGCTTGAAATGATTAGTAAAGAAATACGCATGAAACCTCTATGCTTGGTTATAGGCGGTTTTAAAAGAAGGATCACTTATGAGTTTTTTTAACAGACGAAGAGAACAACCCGTATCGCCGATACCCGATGCGCAGCCGCTTAATCTTACTAATTATGTGGAGAAAACGGTTATCCCTACGGACGCGCAAAGCGATACGCAGTTGAGTTCGGCTACGACGGCGGTCATGGACGGCGGTGTGCAATCGGGAGTTCAGACGGCTACGGAGCGGCCAATGGTGTTCGTTTCAAAAGAGCACAGCGATATTTATATTTACGAGTATTCCGATCGCTTGGAATATTACGTGAAAACTGCTACGTGTATGTATAAGTTCGATACCGTAGCCAAAATACGGTAATATTATGGATATAGAGAGAATTCGCGGATTTACTATGCTTATGCGGCTTGCCGATAAGGCGGCGCTTGTAGGCGGCGGACTGACTACGTCCGCTATGGACAGACCCAAGCTCGAAAGTTTCGAGTTAGGCGATTTCCTTTTGCCTTATGCTGTAGACGGGACGAGCGAGCTTGCGCTCGGTTGTACGTTTTCGCCCGAGCTGTGTCGAGCCGTTGCGGACGTTAGAAAACTCGAGGCGGCGCAAGCGCATAACGTGTTTGCCGGAGTCGTGCATGCCGGACTTATGCGCGATCCGATGAGCGTTTCGGCAAGCGAGTTTTTTTCGGAAGACCCGATCCTTGCGAGCGAGCTTTTAAAAAGCTTTGACGACAGTTACGGCATGGGCTTCGTCTATGCCGATTGTTTGGGGCAGGGTAGGTTTGTAAACAGAACGATCGACAGTCGCGCGTTGCGCGAGTTGTATTTGTTGCCGTTGGCTAAAGCCGGTAAAACGGCGGCGGCAGTGCAGTTTGACGGCGGATACGTCAACGGCGAAAAGGTATATGCGTCCGACGGGATATACGAAATTTACGGCGGTTACGTAAATGCCGATACTGCGTTTTTAACGCATTACGGCGTTGTTAACGGCGACGAAGGCAGGAGCGCGGAACAGCTTCTGGGCAACGGTCAAACATACTTGCTCGGCGCAAAGTCGACGGTTGCGCGCGAACTCGCTTACGGTGTGGGGAGCGGCGTTATAGCCGAAAGCAAGCTCAACCGCTGTATAGAACGCACGCTTGCCAAGCTTGTTGCGGCGCATGAATTTTATGCCGATCCGTTAGCTTCCGAGCTTAAAGCCGCCGTTATGCCTAATCTTGCTATCGATAGTTCGGTGCTTTTAAAGAACGACGGGGTTTTGCCGACGGACAGCCGCAAGCTTACAGTGTTCGGCGACAGAGCGATGTTTGTCGACGGGGCGCAATATAATATCTTCGACCCGTCGGATACGGATAAGCTCGGCGCCGTAAACGTATTCCTTGTAACGGATTACGAGGAGAACGGAGTGGACGCCCGAACGGCGCGCGCTATACAGGGATCGTGCGCTATCGCGAAAACGGTAGTAGTGCTTTGCGGAACAGTCGCAACGCCGCTTGCGTTCTGTGAAAACGCAAACGCGCTGTTGTTTTGCCCGAGCGACGTGCGCGTCAGGGACGTTGCGGAAATGTTGACTGCCACGGCGCCGCGCGGACATTTGCCGTTTACGTGGTGCAAAACGAGATCGGCATATCCGTGCAATAACGCCAAGTATACTGCGCGCGGCGATTTCAGATACGAATCCGTGTATAACGGCTATATGCTGTTCAATAACTTCAAGAGCGAAGTTTCGTACCCGTTCGGGCATGGGCTCGATTATACCGAATACGAAATGTCTAAGCTCAAAGTGACGAGCGACGGCGTTAAACTCCACGCGGAATTCATTGTGAAAAACGTCGGCGCGCATGCCGGAGTCGCGCTGTGCCAAGCGTATATAACGCTCCAAAACGCGCCCGTTTACGGACTGACGGGTAGGTTGGCGGCATTTAAGCGCGTACCGCTCGAACGTACCGAAAACGCCCATGTTGAGTTTGACATAGATCTTAACGACTTCGCCGTTTTCGACGAAACGGCTAACGTTTCGGCTCCGCTCGGCGGTAAGTACAGAGTGTGTATCGGTCTGTCGTCGACGGATATCAGATTGTCGAATGAAGTAAGAGTTGCTATAGGCTCGAGAAGCAATGCCGGACTGTCGCAAAAAAACGCACCTGCTTATTACGGTATCGGCGGTAAGTTCGAACCGACCGCGCCCGAAATCGAAAAGTTGCTTAAAGTGCCGTTTATCAAAAAACCGGATGAGTACCGCGATATTCTTCCGCCGTCGGACGCCGATATTAAAAAGCAGCTTAAAAAAGCTGAGAAGTATGCGCCGCCGCGGATTTTGCCGTTGTTGAAATATAAGATCAAGACCACGCCTAACGTTTGATCGTCA
>CATKFJ010000206.1 GCA_949747725.1 uncultured bacterium | reverse complement strand
CTTTATCACAGTAGTACCATCATGCGTCCAACCGTTGAACGTATAGCCGTTTCTCGTAGGCGTAGGCAACGGACCGTAAGTAGAACCGTAAACGACCTTGATCTCACCGAACTCGGCACCGTCGCTCATAAGCGTAACAGTGTATGTGTTAGCCTGCCATTGCGCATAAAGCGTTAAATCGCCGGACACCGTACTCTCGCTCGTATAAGCAGTTCCCGAGCCGTTCGGATCGCTGTTCCAACCTATGAAGGTATACCCTGTACGCGTCGGAGCGGCATCAAGCAATCTGCTGCCTAAACGCTCACCCTTTGTATAAGTAAGGCTTGTGGCGCCGTTGATATTACCGCCGTTGCCGTTAAGGGTTACGTTGTACTGCGATACGACTCTTATCCTATATGTGGCAGTGACAGTTTGCGGTTGGTAATAATTAGAGGAACTCCTATAAGCGGTACAAATCGCGGATATGCTCACATCGTAGTCTTCTGTCGTCTTATAAACGAACTTGAGTTTAAATTCGGAAAACTCATATCTGTGCGAGTGACTATTACCCGATTGTTTGTCAAACCACAATGTTACGCTTGAAGTATTCAAGGAACTTTCGGAAACAGTATATATATTCGATCCACTTGCATTCACTATTGCAACCGAACTGAGGTAATCGCTCAAAGATCCGTCCGCAATGCTTATAACCATTGAATATGCGTACTTGTAGTCGTTATAACTCGTCCAATTTGAAATTAAATTCCCATTTTTATCTGTATCTGTAACGTGAGTATTATCATACATATATGCTGCGCTCGTGATCGGAGCATTTATGACAACCTTGAATGTCTTTACTATATTTTTATCGCCTACGTTTATATTTAAAGTAACTGTTATATTTTTACCTTCGGTTACATTACCGACGGAGAACATAACATTGCTTCCGCCTATAGTAGACGTAAGGCAATCATCGTCTGAGGTTGCAGATGTTACCGTTACATCGAATCCATTATCTTCCTTAACCGATACAGAGAACACGTCGCCTACAT
>CATKFJ010000205.1 GCA_949747725.1 uncultured bacterium | reverse complement strand
GCAGTGATGTTCATTGTTCACCGCCTTCGGTCGGCGCGGACTGCATGTCGCCGTTTTCGGTTGCGTCTGCGCTATTCTCAAACGATTCGTCGCCGATTTCGTCGCCGTCCGCTTCCGCATCTTCGTCGGTTTCGTCCGATCCGCTTCCGCGCAAACCCATGCGCACGAAATCGGGATACTGTTTTTCGTTAATGAATCTGTCGAAAACGCCGAAACTGTATACCGTTTGCATAGTGACGGCAAACCCTATAGAGAACACCGCCGCCACGCAATACCCAATTATGCGAACGAACGCCCACGGCATAAACATAAACACGAGCAACGGCAACAGCGACAGCAAGCACACGCCCACGCTCGAAAACAGAGTTTTGAACGTCATGGTAAACGCGCCGAGAAAAAGTCTGCCGAACGTTATATTGTAAAGCGAACTGCAACAAAGCGCGAACATGACCGCCACGGCGAAGATCAGCATAAAGAGCGCCGCAAGAACGAGTACGAACGTCCACAACAGCGAATTGCCTACAGTTAAAGACAGTACCGAATAGTCGATGATGTAATTAGCAATTAGATTGACTATACCCGTCACCAGCCCGATTAGCAAGAACTGCTTATAGCTCTGCTTGATGCCCGTGCCGAAATCTTTTAAAAGCTTTACCGACTGTCCCCAGCTAATGCGCCGCGCAATATAGAACGCGCCCGTTAAGCCTACGAACCCAAGCATGAACAGCGGTATTTCCGTTCCGTACCGCAAAAGCGACAGATACAACGCTTTACTCAACTGCTCGGCAACCGTCATGTCAGCTAAGTAGTTTGAGACATAACCGCTCACAAGCAATTCCCACACGGCAAGCGGCACAAAGAACAGCGCCGACAAAAGATTGAATCTGAACATTACACCGAACCGCGTCCGCATTAAAAAACCGAATTGTTTTCTGCGTGTTGCCGGAAGATCGTCTTCAGTGAAATCTTTTTCGCGCGGCTTGCCCATGATAAGCCGTTTAATTATTCCGCGGTTTTTCACAGCCCCTCCCCGTACGATAAAATCGCATCGAACACGTCGTTAAGGAGCGCCGCGTCCTTACGGCTCTGCGCGCTTATAAGCACACAGTAATCGCCCGCGAATATCACTCCGTAAACTTTACCGTCGTAAGTGACCGCACGCTCGCCGCGATCGCCGTCAAGCTCTTTAAATACACCCGTCTGCGCGATAGTAGCCGCCTCTGTCTTTTCCAATATGAACAGATCTGTAGTAGGACTTTGCAATGCGAACGCTGCCGCATAATAAGTATCGTTCGGGCTGTACGCCGTCATGTCGAACTTGCGAATACCGTACTTTTCGCCCGTCTTGATTATTTCCGCTTTAAGTTTTTCGTCAAGCTCGGCGTCCGCACCCACCCATACGGTCAGCGTTTGCGCAACGGGCACGCGCGACGCCCAATAAAAGCACAGTCCCCACACGGACGCGGATATAACGACGGCGAGTATCCACAGCCACGGTTTTGCGAGCAAACGCTTCGAGTCGGGAGAACACTTAATCATCTTTTTCGACCTCCCTGACCGCCGTTATTACGTCGCCCATCGTTTTAAGCTCGTATTTCTTACCTGTCGCGAACTCGAAATAACTACCCTTTCGCAACAGCAATTCCGCTCGTTCGCCGTTGACGTCGAAACCGAGCACGCTATATTCGATACGATTGAGTTTACGCGCGCCGTTCTCGCCCGTAAACACGCCGCCCCTGTAAACGAACTCGGCATTATCGAACGCGCGATACAGCGAGTTTTCGGCGCGCAGATTCTTCAGCTTAACGCAAAAAAACAGCACGCTGAGCCAAAAAAACGACACCGTAAGAATAAAGTTAACCGTTACCGACAACCATAAAAACCTATCGATCTCAACGTACAGCAAAACGAACGCCGCGCAAACGCCTATTATCGCCGCCGATGCGGCGCAGTACATAATAACCGATAAACGAAGCCGCTTTTTTGCCTGCGATTTGTCGGTATCGCTGTATATGTCGAAAAAGTCTTTCATGTGTCCTTTACAATCGTATGGCTTGATAGATAAATTTTACCTATCAAGCCGTACAAAGTCAATCGTTTTGATATTAAAGTTGATATTTATGCGCGCAATTGCGCGATCTTTTCGAGCACCGCCGACCTATCGGTGATCACCGAATAGTTCTTGAACCGAGTAAAGCAGTTGAACGTTACAAGCGACACTGCCGTTGCCGAACGTTCGTCGTCCGTAAGAATACCCAAGCCTTCGTACACATCCACAAGCGTATCGTTGGCAAACAGGTATACGGTGCTGTCGACACGGGCGATCGCGAGTTTTGCGTAATTGTCGCCTGTATAACTCAGTCCTTGTACTTCTTTGGTTCTGTAGTTGTTCCAATTGTAGTCTTTTCCCGAGCTGTTGCTCTGTACAAATCCGACAACGGGGTTATTGAACGTTTTGGTGTAGTCGATATTATAACTTACGAAATAATTGCTACGGCTCTTGAGAACCAAGCCGGCTTTGGGCGCAGGATCGCCGTTGTAAGGCGTTGTGTGATCGAGCACCGACATTTCCACTTCCGCGTACAGCACGGTACTCTCCACATCCTTGAAATACAACTGTTGAAGATTGCCGCACCAAGTCTTCTCGACATAGGCGTTTTCCGTACCGTCGTCATGCGAAAGATCGTATCCGTAATTGCTTGAATAGTAGCCGTTTACGCTGCCGAAAGTACGGCTTTCGAACACGGGGTCGGGCTGTACGGGATCGTGCATTGCGTAAGAGTACGCGTCGCGCGCGCTTTCGGCGGTGCCTACAGCCGTCGTCTTGCCCAAGACCACTATTTCGTTTATGCGTATTTCGTCACCGGGTGCGGCGTCTACGGTTACTGTGATCTCGTTGACAGGCATTTCGTCGAACTCGACTATAGACGACGCGCCGGGATAAACCACGCTGCTCAGATCGGTATGCCAATTATAGTCGAACGGAATGTCCTCTATAGTGCGAACAACGTCCGTATTGCCCTTACCGCGCGCATGCAAAGTTATGCTGTCGATATTTACAAAAGTATTATCGTAGCTCGAGCTGTTGTATACCATAATGGACCGCGCGTTTACGTACTTATCGAACTTAAGCGTGATATTGGTCTTACCGCCGGATGTGGAGTATTCGGTAGCCATATCGTTGCTGTGCATTTTAAGCACTCCGTCGGTAAGATATTCTACGCCGTAGCCGTCCTTTACATTGTCCGCAGTAACGGTTGCAAGCGGCGCAAGGTTTTTATATCCCGATATCTCCTCGGGCAACGGCTGATAAGAATACGTAGGACCGTTGGCGTGCATAAGCTTTTGACCTTTGGAGTTGGTTACCCACGATATGGTATCGAGCGCGATCGCACGCTTGTCATCGTTGTTTCGACGGTTTATAAACGTATGGTAAGATATCATAAGTTGATCGCCGCAGACAATGAACGCATGGTGACCCGAGCTCGATATCTTTCCGTCCCATACGCCCTCCGTATACAATATCTGACCGCCGTCGGCAGGCTGGATCTTAGTGAAGTCGCCGAGCGGCGAATCGGATATAGCCTGGCGCACCTGATACATAGGCTGATCGAATGCATATACAGAGAAAGTCAAATAATATTTTCCGTCCTCATACCATACGAACGCACCCTCATTGACGGCGGCAACGCCCTTGCCTTCGTCGATATCGTCGTCGTTACGGTCGGTAGTGGAGTTGAAAAGCTTGGTAAGTTCCTTGACCGTACCGTAGTCGGGTTCAAGCCAATTCTTATTCTTCATCTTTACGCCGAATATCGTCTGCCCTCTCTTGATGCCGAGACCGTCGTAACCGTAACCCGAATAGTACATATACTTATCGCCGGTGTTGGGATCTATATACGGGTGCGCGTCTATAACGTTATCGCGCTGAAGAGATTTGGAAATGGCGGAATTTCGCGTCGAAAAATCGTACACCGGCAACGTGGCATACTGCTTAGTGATCGGCTCGAACGGACCGTAAGGATTTTTGGAGAAAACCACGCTTATGTTTTTGGCTTCACTACCTACCTCGTACCACTTATTGGGATCGGTCATTTTATCCATCGCCGCCCAGTCGGCATTGTAGAACATCAAATATCCGCCCTGCTCGGCGTCGTAAATGACCTCGGGCGCCCAATGGTTGCGCGTTGCCCAACAGTTATCGAAGTCGGGATTATACGCAATGGACTTGTATTCCCAATTGGTAAGATCCTTGCTGCGCCAGCACAGTATACCGTAATTATCGATAAGATCGCTCGTGCCGTAAGCATAGAAGTAACCCTTTTCCTCACCTCTGTCGACATAAATGACCGACGGGTCGGCGCACATGAACGACAGCTCGTTAAGGTAATAAAGATCCTGATTGTAATTGGAATTGTTTACCGTTTCGTAGTCGGTATACCAACCCTCTGCGTCTTCGGGAGTAACCGCGTTATTATTTCCCGAATCGGTATTTCCGCCGCAAGCGGCAAGCGCGAACGGCATACATAATGTTGCGGCAAGCGCCAATGATATAAGTTTCTTTTTCATATACTTCTCCGTTTATTTTGGGGTATTGTTTGTTTGTCGCGCTTTCGCGCAGTCGACCCTACGTTTTACCGTAAAGCTCTGTTTAAACTATAACTTCATTCCGCTCGTGGCAATTCCCTCTATAAAGTACTTCTGCGCCACAACGTATATAACAAGCGTAGGTATAAGCGCTATGACCGCGCCCGCCATCATAGCCGGAACGTTACGCGAATAAGTGCCTTTAAACGCGTTTAGCGCTATCTGAAGCGTGTACCACTGCGGATCGTGCAAGTACAGCAACGGTCCGAAATAGTCGTTGTAACCGCCTATAAAGCCGAGTATGCCCTGAGCGAACAGCGCAGGCACGGACAGCGGTACCATTATCTTCCAGAATATCTTGAAGTACCCCATGCCGTCGAGCTTTGCCGCCTCTATAAGCGACGTAGGTATTCCGGCATAGAACTGCCGCATAAAGAACACGCAAGTCGCCGCGCCGAACATGCCGGGGATCATAAGCGGCAACGGCGTATCCACCCAGCCGATTATAGAATACACCATGAACGACGGCGTGAGCATTACCGTGCCGGGGATCATCATTGTAAGCAGTAAAAACGAGAACAGTATGTTCTTGCCTTTGAATCTCAGCTTTGCAAAAGCGTAAGCGCTCATAGCCGAACAGAACAAGCCGAGCAGTGTGGGCGGAATAACGATTATAAGCGTGTTGATAAATCCGCGCAACAGTACGGGCATGCCCTCTGTGCCGCCGGTGTACGTAAACACGTCCTTATACCCCGACAAAGTCCAATCCTTTGGAAAGAAACTGAAGTTGGGGTCGTTAGCCTCGTCCGCCGTTTTGAACGACGTGAATATGACTATCGAGAACGGCACGAGTATCCACAGAGCGAACAGCACCAGCACCAAGTAAATTAGCACCTTGCCGATTATTCGGTTCACTTTGCCGCTGCGCTTTTTGTCCTTGCTTTTTTGCGCGGTATTGCTGTCGACCGCGGCAGCTTCCGCATTCGGCTCGACAGCGATCTCGGCGTTATTATTATTCATGTTTTCCGTGATATCAGTCATAGTTCACCCACAGCTTGGATACGGCAAAGTTTATAACCGTAAGGATCAAAATGAATATCGCGAGCAACCACGCCGTTGCCGACGCCGGACCCATTTCGAAATACTCGAACGCCCTGCGGTACAGATAGAACACTACCGTTACGCCGGTATTGTCGGGACCGCCCGTAGCCGAAATTATCTGCGGCCGCGCAAACTCTTGCAACGCGCCGATTATGCCGGTGATAAGCAGGTAGAACGTTGTGGGCGAGATTGCCGGAACGGTTATGTGCATAAACGACTTAAACGAATTGGCGCCGTCCACCTTAGCCGCCTCGTACAGCGAACTGTTTACGTTTGTAAGCGCCGCGCCGTAAAGTATAATGCCGTAGCCCGTACCCGACCACACGCCCATAAGTATGAGAATGGGTTTAAACCATTTGCTGTCGTTAAGCCAGTTTACGGGTTCGCCGCCGAAATGGCGAATAAGCATATTTACCGCGCCGTAACGGTTGTTGAATATCCACATCCACATAAGCGTGACCGCAACAACGCTGCACACGTACGGAATGAAATATATGGTGCGGAATATCTTTTTGCCCTTGATCTTTTTCGTAAGCAGGAACGCTACGATAAGCGCAAGTACTATGTTTATAAACGCCGAAACGCTCATGTATAAGGTGTTCCCGATAGACTTCCAAAACAGGCTGTCGTTAAGAACGTCCTTAAAGTTTCCGAACCCGACAAACGTCGCGCCTTCGAACGAATAGCCGCGGATATTCATAAACGCCATGCCTATTGCGAGTATCATGGGTATCAACCCGAACAGGCAAAAGCCGAGTACGGGAATGAACGCCAAGCAAAAGCCGGTCAAACCTTCCCTATCCGCATGCTTTTTCTTTTTTGCTTGTACTTTATCGAGATACATTTTTACTCCCAAATAATTATAGGTTATCTGTTTGCGGTGTATTTATCGAGCAAGCCGAAAGTCTTGGAATACTCGTCGCTGTTAAAGAATTCGGAAAGAGTAAGATCGCCGTTACGCACCGAACCGTTAAGCAGGTTCGCCCACTCGTCTATCCATTTTTTGTCTTTTAACATCCACCAGTCGCCGGCTTGTTCGGACTCGGCGGCACGAATTAATTCCTTTGAATTTTTGGGGGATTTGTCGGGCTGCAGGAATACGTTTTTGTT
>CATKFJ010000204.1 GCA_949747725.1 uncultured bacterium | reverse complement strand
TTGAAATAATCTGTTCAAGGGATTTATCAGATATTTCTTGATAGCGTCGATCTGCTTTTCGTTCGCCGTTATTGCGTAAACGGTAGCGCAACGGACCTGAGGCGCGTGACCGAGAAGAAGCTGAACGCACGCGCTTGCCGAGTCCGCACGCTGATCGAACTGTCCCGGCAAATACTCCACCGCAAACACAGTACCTTCGACCGACGGCAGTGTTTCAAGATATACGTCGTCGGTAGCCGGTGTGGAAAACACCACGGGCGTTGCGGCGGCAAACTGCGCGTCGTCAAGCCCCTCCACGTCGTAACGTATAAACACGCGGCACGACGCGTCTATGCCCAACGTTTCGAGCAGATCCGCTTTTAGCGCGGCGTTGCTTGCCTGTCTTTCGGTATAAATTCTTTTTATCATGATCAAAACCTTTGTCTAACTCGAAATTTCGAATTACAATTTACTTCCTATATCTTTCCTGTAAAAACAATCATCGAACTTTATTTTTACGATATTGTCGTAAACGGTTTTACGCGCAGACGCAAAATCGTCCGCCATTGCTTGAACGCACAGCACTCTGCCGCCGTTCGTAACGAAGCCGCCGTTATCGCCGCGCTTAACGCCTGCGAAATACACTTTTGCGTCGTCAGACACATCGTTAAGTCCGCTTATCTCGCAACCTTTTTTATAGCCGAGCGGATATCCGCCGCTTGCAAGCACGACGTTTATCGACTTTTTGTTTTTCCATTTTATATCGAGCGCGTCGAGCTTGCCGTCGATGACGGCATTCATTATTTCGTAAAGATCGCTGTCGAGAAGGGGCAAAACAGACTGTGTTTCGGGATCGCCGAACCGCGCGTTGTATTCGAGTACTTTTATATCGTCGCCCGATACCATAAGTCCGAAATACAGCACGCCCTTAAACGGCGCGCCCTCTTTTATCATAGCGTTTACCGTCGGCTCGACTATCGTTTTCACCGTCTTATCGAGCAAGTCCTTCGTAAACAACGGACAGGGCGAATACGCGCCCATGCCGCCCGTGTTAAGACCTTTGTCGCCGTCGAGCGCGCGCTTATGATCGCACGACGTGGGCATGAGCGAAAAATGCTTGCCGTCTACGAACGTCAACAGCGACACTTCGTAACCCGTCAAAAATTCTTCTACGACCACCTCGTTGCCGGCCGCGCCGAATTTCTTATCGAGCATGATCTCTTCGAGCGCGTTGAACGCTTCGGCTTTGGTCTGAGCTATTATTACGCCCTTGCCGAGCGCAAGCCCGTCCGCCTTGACTACTACGGGAAATTTTCCGCCCGATACGAACGCTCTGGCGTCGTCTATATCGGTAAACGCGCCGTATGCCGCCGTAGGAATGCCGTAGCGCCGCATAACGTCCTTGGCGTATGACTTTGACCACTCGAGTTTTGCCGCCGCCTTGGTCGGTCCGAACGCGCGAAATCCCCTCGCGGTGAGCTTGTCCACAAGTCCCATGCTGAGCGGATCGTCGGGCGCCACTACCGTCAATCGGATATTGGGATTTTCCGCTACATTCTCGACTATCCTATCGATATCTGTCGCGCCGATCCCCGTTTCCGTTACGTCCATTCCGGCATTGCCGGGCGCGCCGAAAATTCGTCCTACGCGCTTGCTTTGGCGGAGCTTGGCAACAATAGCATGTTCTCTGCCTCCGCCGCCGACCACCAAAACGTCGTCGCCGCTCTCCGATACTTCGCGCAAGTTTACATACCGCGCGACTGTTTTAACATTATTGTTTTCGGACATGTTTCCTCCGAGAATTTAATTCGGAATTATGAAATGATTATCAGTATTTAAATAGAGTTATATATAGTAGTTATTTGAGCGCGGAAGCGCGGCGTAGACGGACAGCAGTCGAAGGGAGTGTAGATCAGCCTACATGACCGAGACGTCTTGCCGCACGCAACCCGTATACGGCGATGCATACGCGCTCAAATCAGTGTTTGAAATGTCTGTCGCCCACGAACACCATAGCGATGCCTGCGGCGTTGGCCGCTTTTACGGAATCGTCGTCGCGCAAAGATCCGCCCGGTTGGATAATAGCGGTAATGCCTGCCTCCGCAGCCGCATGCACAACGTCGTCGAACGGGAAAAACGCGTCGCTCGCCATAACCGAACCTTTGGCTTCCGCGCCGGCGTGTTCTATTGCCTGTTGCGCCGCCCATATAGGGTTTGTCTGACCCATGCCGATGCCCGTCGTTCTGCCCGATTTGCCTATTACTATCGCATTGGATTTGGTATGCTTTACCACTTTCCACGCAAACATCATTGCGTCTATTTCTTCCGCAGTGGGTTTACGGTCGGTCACTACGCCGTTGCCGTACACGGTCTTGGTCTTGCCGTTCTGCAACGTTTCGGTCTTGACTTCGGCTTTGTTTTCGAACAAGCCCGTATCCTCGTTTGCGATAAGCGTTTCGTCGTACTGCTGAACAAGCAATCCGCCGTACACCTTTTTCATATCGTAAGCGGTAGAAGCTCTGCGCGCGGATATATTATCTATCTGCAACAAGCGAATATTCTTCTTTGCCTCGAGTATCTCGAGCGCCTCTTTCGTGTAGTCGGGCGCCATTACTATTTCGATAAATATCTTGTTTATCTCGGTCGCGGTCGCTGCGTCCACCGTTCCGTTTATGGCAAGTATGCCGCCGAACACCGAAACGGGATCGGAATTATACGCTTTGCAATACGCTTCGTAAACGCTCTTGCCCGTACCTACGCCGCAGGGATTGGCGTGCTTGCACGCAACCACCGCAGGCGTGTCGCCGTACTCTTTCAACAGCTCGAGCGCGCCGTTGGCGTCGTTAATATTGTTATAAGAAAGCTCCTTGCCCCACAGCTGTTTCGCCGAGGTGAGCGCGCCTACGCGCGCCGTCTGCTCTTTGTAGAACACCGCCGTCTGCTGAGGGTTTTCGCCGTAGCGCAGATCTTGCGCCTTGTCGTAAGCAAAAGTGATATGCTAGGGGAATTCTATACCGAGAAGCTGTTGCATGTACGACGAAATGAGCGAATCGTACGCCGCAGTGTGACGGTACACTTTGTACGACAAAGACAGTCTGAACGTCTGATCGTCCGTGCCCTTTTCGATACGCTCGATAACTTCGTCGTAATCGCAAGGTTCGCAGACGACAAGCACGTCGCGGTAGTTTTTAGCCGCGCTGCGCAACATCGTAGGTCCGCCTATATCGATATTCTCTATCGCCTCCTCGAGCGTGACGTTAGGTTTTTCTATCGTCTGTTTAAACGGGTAAAGATTGACCGCCACAAGATCGATGGTGCGGTATCCCATTTCTTTGAGGCTTGCCATGTGTTCGGGTTCGTCGCGGCGCGCCAAAAGTCCGGCGTGAACTGCCGGATGCAATGTTTTAACTCTGCCGTCAAGGCATTCTTTAAATCCGGTAACGTCCGAAATCGATATCGCTTTGACGCCGTTATCGAGCAACGCTTTAAGCGTGCCGCCCGTAGATACTACTTCGTAACCGAGCTTTTCGAGTTTTTTGCAAAACTCCACCACTCCGGTCTTATCGCTGACGCTGACGAGCGCGCGCTTTGTTGCTTTTGTTGCCATTATGTTCTCCTTTAAATGTCGATCGAAATTACGATCAGTATTTTATCATCCCAAAGTACTCGACAAGTTTTTTTCCGCCTTTTACGACGAATATGTAATGCTTGTTATTATACTCGAAAGAAATCTGTTTTTTGAACAAGCCCGACTTGACGTTGACGTTGTAAAGCCTGTCCGTCGAATCCGAAAAAATCTTTTGCGGAGTAAGCGCGTCCGCAAGCGTCACAATAACGCCGCTGACGCACAAGACGTAGTTTTCGTTATCCATGAGATTTTTCACCTCGGCAACGATAAGTTCTTCGTCTATATATCCGCGCGTCATAAGCTCCGATAAATAATCTTTCGTCATATTACTCTCCTTTGCACAACAGCGCTACAGCTTCCACCAACAACGGATGTTCTATCTCGTTCAGTATGCGCTTTTGCAAACTTTCGGGCGTATCGTCGGGCAGAACGTCAAGCGAACGCTGTAAGATTATCGCGCCCGAATCTATTCCGCTGTCCGAATAATGCACCGTCGCGCCGCTCTTCTTTTCGCCCGCGGCAATTACCGCCTCGTGGACGTGTATACCGTACATGCCCTTGCCGCCGAACTTGGGCAAAAGCGACGGATGGATATTTATTATCCTGCCCTTGTACGCGTCTATAAGCGGCGACGTAAGTATGCCCAAATACCCGGCAAGCACTATAAGATCGACGTCGTACCGACGCATTATCTCCGCTACGCGTTCGTCGCGCTTTACGTCGCTCTCGAAATCCGTCTTGCGGCAAACATAACAATCTATACCCGACTGTTTGGCGCGCTCTATGCCGTCCGCCTTATCGTTGCTTGCAATCGACACAACTATTTTGCCGTCGAACGCGCCGCGCTTTTCGCCGTCTATCAACGCTTGAAAATCGGTGCCGCCGCCCGAAAACATTACTGCTATTTTTTTCATTGACTTTCTCGTGTTATTTAGTAGGACAATTTCGAATTCTTAATTAAGCGTAACGCCTTCGCCGGCAACCGTTTCGCCTATAATGTACGCTTTCTCGCCCAACGCATTGGCGCGTTTTACAAACGCGTCCGCTATTTCGGGCTTGACCGCCGCGACCATGCCGATACCCATATTGAACGTATTGTAAAGCTCGGCGTCCGAAAGCTTGGACTTTTCCGCCAACAACGCGAAAATATCGGGACGGGGGAACGACTTGATATCTACCTTGCAACCGATGCCGCTCGGAAATATGCGCGGAATGTTCTCTATGAAACCGCCGCCCGTAATGTTGGCAAGACCGAGGATATCGAACTCGCCGCACAGCGTAAGCAAGTTTTTTACATAAATATGCGTGGGAGTAAGTATCACGTCCAGCAAGGACTTGCCGAGCGTTCTATCCGCGTCGAGCTTTTCCACGTCCTCGCCGAGCAGTCT
>CATKFJ010000203.1 GCA_949747725.1 uncultured bacterium | reverse complement strand
CGCGGCGTTAGCGCCGGAATTGACCCCCATTACCGCAACAGGTACGCCGCTCGGCATGGGAAGTATGCTGAGTACGCTGTCCAGACCGTCGAGGAACGACGTGGAAACGGGCAACGCCACTACGGGCAAAGTCGTGTGCGCGGCAAGCACTCCGCCGAGATGCGCGGCTTTTCCGGCAACGGCTATTACCGCGCCGTAACCGCTATCGCGCGCGGTTCGAGCAAAGTCTACCGCCTCCTCGGGCGTACGGTGCGCACTTAAAATGCGCGCCGTGTACGGCACGCCGAATTTATCGAAAATTTCAAATGCTGGTTTGACCTTATCGAGGTCTGACTTCGAACCTAATACAACAGCGACTTTAAGCATTATCACCTCTTACATGTTCAGTAAACAGTATACAATAGCCGAAAAATATTGTCAATCGTTTTAACGGTCAAGCGCAAACAAACATTGTGCGATCTCGGTAATGCCGTCGGCAGTATAACGGCGATACGATCCGCCGAATTTGCGTTTGGGACAAGTAAAACAGCTTTTAGCGAAATAGTGACTGCTGTATTAGACGAAAAACTCTTGACTAAACACAACATATACTATATAATATTAGCATTAACAGCTATATAATAATCAGCTATCGGAGTGGACATGAAGTTACTTACAAGTACCATTTGCAAGCAGGGCGGTCGCGAATACAATCAGGATTATCTCGATCTATTGGTCGAACCGGACGGCGCGTGCCTTGTAGTTTGCGACGGATTGGGTTCGTACTACGGCAGCGAAGTAGCAAGCCGCATTTGCGCGTCCAAAGTGATAGAATCGTTCGCGCAAGTAAAAAAAGCAGACCGCACGCGTATAGTAAAGCCCGAATTCAGTCAAGGCTTTATACAGACCGCGCACAACTGCGTTATCGACGAAAAGGAAAACAATCCCAAAATACGTTCGTCATGCACGACCGTCGCATGCGTCGTTACCGATTTCGAATCGACTGTCATTTCGCATATAGGCGACACGCGCGTATATTTCTTTAAAAACAATAAACTGCACTTCCAAACAAAGGATCACTCGCTTTCGCAGATCTCGGTCGAAATGGGCAAAATACCCCTTCGCGATATCCGTTCGGATAAAGATCAAAACAAACTGACGCGCGTGCTCGGCTCGGACTATTATATTCCGCCCGACTGCGATATTTACAATACGCCGCTCGCGCCCAACGACGCGTTTATCCTTTGTACCGACGGGTTTTGGGAATACGTGTACGAAGAGGAAATGGAAGAAGACCTCGCATCCTCGGCTACGCCCGAAGAAGCGCTGTCCAAAATGGAACGCCGCCTGCTTTCGCGCGTAACCAAATTCAACGATAATTATTCGGCGATAGTCGCCATGGTTAAGGACAACTGACTTTAAAATGGCAAGAATAAGAACTAATAAAAACATCTGTCTGTACTGCTTCGGCGATCTCGATTCCAACCGAGTGTGTACAAACTGTCATCACAAAGCCGACGATACGCCGTCGCCGCCCCATCACCTGCCCCAACGCACGGTGATCGGTACGCAAAACAGATATCTCGTGGGCAAAGCGCTCGGCGAGGGCGGTTTCGGCATCACATACCTTGCTTGGGATCTTCAGCAAGGCATTAAAGTCGCGCTTAAAGAATACTTCCCGTCCGGATACGTGACGCGCGTCGCAGGCAACAATCAAGTAATAATCAATTCCAAGCAAAACCAAGCCGCAAGCAACCGCGGACTGAAACGGTTCGTGGAAGAAGCGCGCGCGCTTGCAAAGATAAAAAATCTTGCCGGCGTCGTCAATGTTCGCGACTTCTTTTCGGCTAACGGAACGGCGTATATTGTAATGGAATTCCTCGACGGCGTGTCGCTCAAAAAGTATTTGCAACGCCGCGGCGGCAAGATAAGCACGGACGAAGTGCTTACCATAATGCGCCCTGTTATGGACTCGCTTACTCAAGTACACAAGATCGGGCTTATCCACCGCGATATTTCGCCCGACAATATCCTTATAACCAAGTTCAACGAAGTCAAGCTCATCGATTTCGGCGCAGCCAAATATTCCACCCCCGACGGAAAATCGCTGTCTATCGT
>CATKFJ010000202.1 GCA_949747725.1 uncultured bacterium | reverse complement strand
GCACGCAGACCGCCTATAAGCTGATACACTATATCCGCAAGCGCGCCGCGGTACGGAACTCTGCCCTCTACGCCTTCCGGCACGAGTTTTTTCGTGCCTTCTTGGAAATATCTGTCCTTGCTGCCGAGCGGCATTGCGCCCAGACTGCCCATGCCGCGGTATGTCTTAAAACTTCTGCCCTGATATATTTCGAGTTCGCCGGGGCTTTCGGTAGTGCCGGCAAACAACGATCCTATCATGACCGCAGTCGCGCCTGCGGCTATCGCTTTGGTTATATCGCCGCTATACTTTATTCCGCCGTCGCCGATTATCGCCTTTCCGTACTTATTCGCTACTTCCGCACAGTCCATTATCGCAGTTACCTGCGGCACGCCTATGCCGGCGACTATACGCGTCGTGCAGATCGAGCCGGGACCTATACCCACTTTTACCACGTCCGCTCCGGCTTTATAAAGCTCTTCCGCCGCCGCAGCGGTAGCAACGTTGCCTGCAATGACAGTCACTTGAGGGAATGCGTTTTTAACGACGCCGACAGCTTTTATTACGTCGATATTATGTCCGTGCGCGGTATCTACAACAAGGCAGTCTACGCGCGCGTCCACAAGCGCTTTTGCTCTGTCCATATATCCGCTGCCGTTGCTGATAGCGGCGCCGACAAGCAGTCTGCCGTTCTTATCCCTCGCCGAATTGGGATACTGTATTGCTTTTTCTATATCTTTGATCGTGATAAGACCTTTAAGATTGCCCTTGGCGTCGACTATGGGCAGTTTTTCTATGCGGTGCTTGCCGAGGATCTTCTGAGCCTCTTCGAGATTTGTTCCCTCCGGCGCGGTCACAAGCTTATCCTTGGTCATTACGTTTTCTATCGGCTGATCGAAATTTGTTTCGAACCGAAGATCGCGGTTGGTAAGTATGCCGACAAGCTTGCCGCTTTTGCAGATGGGCACGCCCGAAATTTTATACTTTTGCATAAGCTCGAGCGCATCAGAAACCTTGCGATTGGGTTCGAGATAGAACGGGTCGGTTATAACGCCGTGCTCGCTGCGCTTTACTTTATCGACATGCTCGGCTTGAGCGTCGATACTCATGTTTTTATGTATTATGCCCATGCCGCCTTCGCGCGCCATGGCAATAGCCAAGCGCGATTCGGTAACGGTATCCATTGCCGCCGAAACAAGCGGGATGTTAAGCGTGATATCGTCGCTCAGTTTAGTTGTCAGATCTACGTCTTTGGGTGTTACATGCGATTCGCCCGGGATTAACAGAACGTCGTCGAATGTCAAGCCTTCCTTAACGATTTTACTCATAGGTGTTTCTCCTTTATGCCTGTTGATACGTTTCTAAGTAGGTTTTCATAAGCGCGGAATAAACCGTACCGATAGTTGCGACTGCCGAACCGAAAACGTTATTGTTCTGTATCCCGTTATGACGGTTGAACCCGTTTATAATATATTCTGCGCCGGCACCGTACACTTCTCTGTTGTGATAAAGTAAAAAGTCCATATACCAAAACCGCCGCGCCGCTTTATCGAGCGCCTGCAGCCAATACAGTTGGTGTAGCTGCTCGTCAAGCTTGTTGCCGGCATGATCGTCGGGTTTAAACTCGACAGCCATTTTTATATAGTCGTCAAACCGCCTTACCAAACTGTTATAAACCGTGGTAAAGCCGTTGGTATTATTTACGAATATCCCGAATTCTCTGCCTTTAAGAACTTTGCCGTACTTTTCGCCGACATAAACTTCGCTTACTACGGCTACTTCTCCGAGACCGTCTAAATATCGGTAAGCGTAAACGTCGTTCACAACGCTCGCGCCTATAAAGGCAACGTCCAAATACTCGCCGAGCTGGGTCACGTAATCGACAAAATCGTCAAGCAACGCTATGGTAGCGTCGCGAGTTTCGGGTTGCCTTCCGGCAAACGAATTGGACTGAGCGATCAGTTCCGTCATGCTGCCCCTGTCGTTGGATCGACTGTTATAAGCAATGGTATTCGTTTCGCCGAGGTACGTGCGCGCTCTGTAATTCATATTGCGCATGGCGTTGCCGTAACTGTAAACTGCCGGACGCATCGCCAAAAGCGGCATTGCGGCTATATTCGCACTGCTTTTTTTGTCGTTGACTGCCGACACGCCGTTGAGCGAAAGATAGATGCGTGTATACTTTTCCACGCGCCGAGCGTAATATTCGCCGAGCGCATAATCATAACCCGAATAGCTCTCTTCCATTAACTTATACGACAGGTTTGTACATACATACAACGCTTCGATCATATCGTCGTCGGTCAGTTCCGACGTTTGCGAAACGACCGTATAATTACCGAGCGTATCGGTCTGCGCGGCGGCGTGATCGTCCAAACGGTTCTCGATATACCTTTCGCCGAAATCCACTGCGCGCGCTCTCATGCCGAGTTTATTGAATATGCGCATAGTCTGCAACGGCAAGCCTACCGCAATTATGCACGTGAGCATTATTATCAATGACAAAACTACCGCTACCGTCTTAACGGCGAACGAAACTATGTCCCCTATCCCTCGATCTTCGACAACCGAAACAACATCCGCGCGTTTATCTTTATTCGCGTCGGAAGGCACGGTAAAACCGTCTTGGTCGCCTGCGGTGGCATTGGCAGCCTCGGTATCAACGTTATTAAGCGGCAGTTCGCTATTGGTCTTGTCGTCCGAGCTTTTCATTACCCGATATTATAACACAAAACTTTTAGACGCACAAGCATTTTTCCATACTTCTTTTAAATAAAAAGACGCGCGATAAGGAAACTTCGGATACATATGGAAAAACGATCGTATGTTATCCCATGTTGAAAAGAGCCGCGCATATGCGCGGCTCTTTTCTGTATGAGGGGAAAATAACAGAAGTTCACATAAAAGAAGTAAACTTCTTGTATAATTCTACAAGAAGTTATCTTCTTTGTCAAGCAATATAAGAAGTTTTTTTCTAAAATATTACTATGATAGGTACCCGAATAAAGGAACTTAGACGAGAACGCGCACTGTCGCAACAGGCGCTTGCGCAACATATAGGCGTCAGTCAAAAGGCTATCGACTATTGGGAACGCAACATCAACGAACCGAAAGCGAGTTATATCGTGTTGCTCGCCGAATTTTTCGGCGTCAGTTCGGACTATCTGCTCGGCATAACCGATAATTTGTGATACTTCGGTAGGCAGTCGTAGTCATATTTGCTTCGGTTTTAGCACGTTATAGGCTACGTATTACTACGTCAAAGTCGTTTGTACGTCCTATGCGCTACGTCGAGCGAGTTTAACGCAGTATCGGGCTGAAAGAGCCGCCCTCGGGCGGAGCAAATACGCTTACGCCTGCCTAAGTATCCGCCGCTAAT
>CATKFJ010000201.1 GCA_949747725.1 uncultured bacterium | reverse complement strand
GACGGCGCAGTTAAGCCCGTGTTCTTTGGCATACTCACCGGCAACCCTTATAAGTTCCCTATGGCCCAAATGCATACTGTCGAAATATCCGAGCGCTATACACGCTTTTTCGGTAGTAAGTTCTTTCATACCGTTTCCTCCGCAATTTAAAAGCGTCTTTCAACCATCCTTTAAATATGTCTTTATTTTCAATTCACCGTTAACGGCACAGCCTATTCCGAAAAACACATCGTTCCCGTATATCAAAGCGTCGCCGCTAAAATCTGCCGATATCTTCCGTCCGTGGATCAAGTCTTCGTATTTAATAGGATCTACATCGTATCGCGGTAAATCAAGAACATCTTGAGGCGCAATTAGCGCATTATCCTTAATTTCCGCAAGCCGCTCCAACGTAATACTGTCATCCGACGTAAAAGATCCCGATCGCGTTCGCTGCAGATATGTAAGAGTGGCAAGCGAACCGCACATCTTGGCAACATCGCGACAAATCGATCTGATATATGTTCCCGACGAACAAGTTATCGAAAATACCATTTCATTCATTTTCGGCTGACATATAAGCTCTGCGTCGTATATAGTTACGGTAACGGGTTTTAATAGAACTTCTTTGCCGTCGCGCGCAAGTGCATAGGCACGTTTCCCGTCCACGTGTTTCGCGCTGAATTGCGGCGGTACTTGCTCTATCTGTCCCACAAGCGATAACATTGCATGCAACGCCGCGTCAACGCTCGGAATGTCGGCTGTTATATCCGTTACGGTACCCAATGCATCGAGCGTATCGGTTTGATACCCGAATGTAAACTTAGCTATATACGTCTTTTTTCGTCCGGATATACAATCAAACAAGCGCGCCGATTTCCCGACCCCTATCACAAGAACGCCCTCAGCCATTGGATCGAGCGTCCCCATATGTCCGACCGTTTTTACATTCAATATCCGTTTTACTTTGGATACGGCTTGCGCGGACGACATGCCCGACGGTTTATAAAGATTTATCAGTCCGTTCATTCTATTCTTCCGTTACAGCGCATTCCTTGCCGCATTTATCAATTTATCCATAATATAGTAACAATTGCCGCTGATCAAACAGCCTGCCGCCAACTTATGTCCGCCGCCGCCAAACATAGCGGCGACAGCGGAAACGTCAGACGAAACCGAGCGCAACGACACACGGTATACGCTGCCTTGCTGTTCGCACATGGATATGGAGATTTTTACTCCGCTTATACTCGACGCATAATCGATAAGCCCCTCCGTATCTTCCGACGTACATCCGCATGAACCGAGATCTTCGAGCGTAATAAGCATTAAAGCTATCCGACCGTTTTCATGCAAAACTATTTTATCTAGCGCACGCGACATAAGCTTTATTTTCTTTAAACTTCTGTTGCAATATATATCGTGATTTGTCTTGCCCACGTCAACGCCGAGTTCACTGAGCGCCGCCGCAGTTTCGAATACCTTTGAAGTAGTGTTAGAATGCATAAAATGCCCCGTATCGGTCGATAGACCGGTATAGAGCATTGTTGCTATTTCGTTGTCTATTAGCCCCGTATCTTTAAACAAATCGAAAATTATCTCGCACGTACTGCAAGCGTCAGATCTGATATAATTAAGCTTACCGTAACCGTCGTTCGGATGGTGATCGATGCAAATACTGTTTTTTGCCTCGATCAAAAAATTACGGTATGCTCCCAAACGCTTATCGTTGGCGCAATCTACGGCAATAAACAAATCGTATTTTTTATATCTCGGCGCACAGAATCCCTCATAATCAGGCAAAAAAGCATACGACGAAGGTTTATCCGCGTCACATACGGCATCGGCGCGTTTACCGAGTTTTTCGCAAATCCGCCTGACGGCAAAAGCCGAACCCACGCAATCACCGTCGGGACGAACGTGTCCGCACACAAGCACTGTTTCGGCTGCCGAAATAGCATCGATAATTTGTTTGACCGTCGTGTTTGACATTGTTAACCCCTGTTTACATACTGATCGCAACAGTATAAATGTGACCGCAGGCACATATATTTATTCGGTTGTTTCGTTATGGATACCTTTAATTACTTGCTCTATGCGTTCATAATAAGCCTGTGATTTATCTATTACGAAATTCAATCTCGGCACTCCGCGCATTTCGCTGTTCTCTTCCGCCAATCGGTTGCGTATATAACCGGCGCTTCCGTTAAGCGCGGCGAGAACCGTTTTATTATCGTTTTCTATCGAAACGAAAACCGTAGCATATCTGAGATCGCGCGACATCTCCGCATCTATAACATCGACGCCGTGTATACGGGGGTCCGATAACGAATCTATTATGACCGCCACATCGCGCTTTATAAGCTCCGCAATGCGTTCGGCTCTATGGCTCGTACCGTTATGACCTCTCACTACTTACTCTCCTTTTCGATGACATAACATTCGATTTCGTCATCCTCGAGATACTCAGTATAATCGCCGACGGCAATACCGCATTCGAGTCCGATAGTGACTTCTTTGGCATCGTCCTTAAAACGTTTGAGCCCCACTATATTGCCCTCGTATATAAGCTTACCGCCGCGATACAGCCGAGCTTTACCGCCCCTGACGATCTTGCCTGACTGAACATAGCTACCGGCAATAATACCGACGCCCGAAACCTTGAACGTCGTGCGAACGATAGCCTTACCCGTAATACGCTCGACGAATTTAGGCGCAAGCATATCCGTGATCTTTTCCTGCACATAATCAAGCGCTTCGTAAATTATGCCGAATTGCTTGATATCTATACCGTTTCGTTCCGCCGCTGTGCGCGCGTCGCTGTCGGGTTTGACGTTAAATCCGATTATACTTGCGCCGGCGACCTCCGCCATCATTATATCGGACTGATTTATCGCGCCCACGCCGCTGAACACGACGCTGACCTTAACTTCGTCGTTGGAAAGTTGCGGTAACGCTTCACGAAGAGCTTCGCTCGAGCCTTGAACGTCCGCTTTGACAAGAACTTTATATTCCTTGATGTTCTCCGTGCCGAGCTTTTTAAACGCCTCGTTGACGTCTGTAGTGGGAACATCGGCGAGCATTTCGTTCTTGGCTTTGGCAGCACGCTCTTCAATAACCTGGTGCGCCATTTTCTCGCTATCGACAACAGCCAAAGGATCGCCGGCCATAGGCACTTGCGCCAAGCCGTAAACGGCAACGGGCGCGGAAGGACCGGCGGATTTTATATTACGCCCTTTGTCATCCGTAAGCGAACGCACTCTGCCGTACGTAGTGCCTGACACAACGTAATCGCCAACTTTTAACGTGCCGTTCTGAACTATAACGGTAGCAACAGCGCCCCTGCCCTTATCAAGTCGAGCTTCTATAACATAGCCGCGCGCACTGCGATTGGGATTGGCGCGAAGATTCATATCTTCGGCTTGGAAAAGAATGTTTTCCAAGAGAGTATCAATTCCCTTATTTTGCTTTGCGGAAATAGGTATCATCGGAACATTACCGCCCCACTCCTCGCATAGCAGCTCATGTTCCGCAAGTTGCTGTTTGATCTTGTCGGGCTGAGCCCCGGCTTTATCGATCTTGTTTATGGCTACAACGATAGGAACATCCGCTTCTTTTGCGTGGCGTATCGCTTCGACCGTTTGCGGCATAACGCCGTCATCCGCCGCAACGATAAGCACGGCAATGTCGGTAACGGTAGCGCCGCGTCGACGCATTTCGGTAAACGCTTCGTGTCCCGGAGTATCGAGGAAAGTTATCTTTTCTCCGTTTACTTCTACCGAATACGCGCCTATATGCTGAGTAATGCCGCCTGCCTCGCCGCTTACGACCGACGTTTTTCTTATGGCGTCGAGCAACGAAGTTTTACCGTGGTCGACATGTCCCATAACGGTAATTATAGGCGGACGCTTTACAAGGCTGTCTTCGGGATCGGGTTCCGAATGAAGTTCCAATAATTGTTCTTCTTTGGTCTTTTCAAGCTTAAGCTCTATATTAACGCCGAGAACATCCGCAACAAGCTGCATAGTCGGGAAATCCACAACGGAATTGATCGTCGTCATAATTCCGAGTTCCATCAACTTCTTTATTATTTCCTGCGCTGTCTTACCTATTTTTTCGGACAAGATTTTAACGGTAAGGTTTTCGGTCGTAATTACCGCATTCTCGATCTTAATAGGCGCAAACGGAACTACCTTGTTTACCTTTTTGTTCTTAAGCTTACGCGTACCCATACGTTCTTCGTCGACATTCTCTTGAATGTATCCCTTGCGTATAAGCGTGCGCTTATTCATTTGCCGCTTGTCGTCGGGCTTGACCGCCATCTTCTTACTCGAAGTATCGCGCTGCTTACGTCCGCCTGTTGCAGGCGGCTCGAACTTAACGACGGTCTGCCGCGGCGCGCTGTTCGGTCTTTGCGCACCCATACCGCCGTTCGGACGCGGCGAACCGTTCATTGGACGCGACGACGCGCGCGGATCTCTATTGCCGCGTTCGGGGCGTGTTTTGCTATCCGAAACGGGCTTGGGAGTATGCT
>CATKFJ010000200.1 GCA_949747725.1 uncultured bacterium | reverse complement strand
GGTTAATTATGTTTAAAGGCAGATCTACAAGGAATATCGCAAGACTTTTATGCTTGACTATGGGCGTCAGCGCAGTTGCCGCGCCGCTTGTTGCGTGCGGCGGTGGCGCAAAATATGACAACGAATCTACGCCGCTTGTTTTGGCTACAGACGTTTTGGACGGCGTATTCAATCCGTTTTTCTATGCGTCCGGCTCGGACGGCGAAGTAGTTTCGCAAACGCAGATCGCCATGCTTGCGAGCGACGAAAAAGGACAGACCGTTGCCAATTGGGAAGAACCGTGCGTATCGCTCGCGTACAGCACCGTAACCAACGGTTCGCTCGATGAATACAATCAGACGCAGGATTATAAAAACTATAATACCGATTATTACTTTGCGCTTAAAGACGGTATTAAGTTCAGCGACGGCGTTGAATTGACGGCAAACGACGTGTTATTTAATATTTATATGTATCTCGATCCGGCATACACAGGCTCGAGTACCATGTATTCGGTTGCGATCAAGGGCTTACAGCAATACAGAATGCAGACGGACGATGAGAACGAGGGTAACGCGTCGTCGGCGTATTTCGATAGCCAAACCACTGCGCGAATAGATAATATTTATCAGTGGGCTACCAACAGAGCAACAGGCGATTGGGGCGAGTGGGACAGATACGAACCTTATGAAGGCGAAAAAACCATAGAAAGCGATATACTTAAAGCTCATGAGCTGTTCAGGGAAGAGCTTGAAAGCGATTGGACCAATTTCGAAAAGCTTGATGTTGCAAAAGATTATGCGAAGTATGTCGATGCGAACGGCAATCCGTTGCTTACCGAATCGTGGCAGATATTCTTGCTTTCGTACAGGTTCTTGGAAACGAAGAAAGTTCCGCAGCAAGAGTATTATGAGCTTATAGATAACTACGGTCAGTCCGACCACAGCAAAGAAACGCTTATCAATTACGTGTACAGCTCGATGGTGGGAGAATACTCAAAAGCTACCGAAACGTATAAGAAGAATTTGGTTTCCATTATTTCTTACTACGGCACTGCGTCTACGTTCCGCGATTATGTGCGTTCCAAGGTCATAGAGCACCAAGTCAATGCCGATGGCGGAATGAAGGTTAAAAAGATATCGGGTATCGAGATCTTAAAAGATCAGGCTACGATCCCCACACAATCGGGCGCCCCGCAGACATTGACCGATAAAGACGGCAATGCGCATTCTTACGACGTGCTTCATATCAATATAAACGGTCAAGACCCCAAAGCTATCCAGAACTTCGGATTTACCGTTGCGCCGGGGCATTATTACGGCGCAGATTGGGATAGAGTAAACGGCACCGATTACTTCGGCGTTAAGTTTGCAAGCGCCGACTTTATGACGAGCGTTAAAAATATCCAAGTTCCGCTCGGAGCCGGACCGTACCGCGCTTCTGCCGAAAACGGCAGTACGGTCGGCAAAGATCAAAAGACCGATTTCTTTAAAGATAATATCGTAAATTTCGAGCGAAATGACAATTTCTTGCTCGGCGCACCCAAGATCAAAAAGTTGCGTTATAAAGTAGTTTCCAACAACACGCTTTACGACGCCGTTAAGCGCGGCGAGGTGCATTATGCTTCTCCGAATATGGACTACAATACCGTTCAAAAGCTCGAAGGCTCGGACAGCGGTTCGTTGTCCTACGCAAGCGCCGATAACCTCGGTTACGGTTATATAGGCATCAGCGCGAGATACGTGCCTAATATTTGGCTCAGACGCGCCATTATGACTACCCTTAATGCGCAGATGTGCGTAGATTATTACGGCGGCGGTCAGTATGCGTCGGTGATTTACAGACCCATGTCGCAGACTCTTACCGATTATTATGATAGGAGTTGGACTGCATATTCCAATGCGAAAGACGATTTCGACTACACGTATGACAGCACCGGGGAAAAAGCCAAGCAATATACGCAACGCGCAAAAAACAGCGGAGCTACCGACGCCGATTTAAAACTTACGTTTACGATCGCCGGCGACAGCGACGACCACCCCGCAAACCAGATGCTTCAAAATTCCGTCGAAATTCTCAAGAAGATCGGTTGGGATGTAACTCTTACTCACGACAGCACGGCATTAAGTAAACTTGCCAACGGTCAGCTTTCAGTCTGGGCGGCGGCTTGGAGTTCTTCTTCCGATCCCGATATGTACCAGGTATATCACACGGCTTCTACCGCTACAAGTACGCTTGCTTGGGGATATCCTCACTTGAAGAGCAATCAGAGTACTCAATACGAAAGAAGTAAGCTTGACGAACTTGACGGCTATATCGAAGACGGCAGAAAGTATATGACTGTTGCCGAGCGTAAACCGTATTACGAAAGAGCGCTTAACGCCCTTATGGATCTTGCCGTAGAATTCCCGACCTATCAAAGAAAGGTTTACTATGTATGGGGC
>CATKFJ010000199.1 GCA_949747725.1 uncultured bacterium | reverse complement strand
TCCCGTTGCCGATTATGCCGAAAAAGGCGTTGTTGTCCTTAACACGCCGGGGGCAAACGCAAACGCGGTCAAAGAACTGTGCCTGACTGCGCTTCTGCTCGCCTCGCGCGGTATAGTAGACGGCATAGAGTGGGTAAAAACTTTAACGGGCGACGATATTGCCAAACAGGTGGAAAAAGGTAAAAAGAAATTCGCCGGTCACGAAATAATGGGCAAAACGCTCGGCGTCGTAGGTTTGGGCGCGATCGGCGTTCAAGTTGGCAACAACGCTGTTCGACTCGGCATGAACGTTCTCGGTTACGACCCGTATATCACGATAGATTCCGCCTGGAAACTCAACCATAACATAACAAAGACAGACAGTCTGGACAATCTGTTCGAAGACGCCGATTATATTACTTTGCACGTTCCGCTAACCGACGGAACGCGCGGACTTATAAATAAAACAGCCATAGCGCGCATGAAAGACGGCGTTAATATTATCAACTTATCGCGCGGCGAGCTGTGCGTCAATGCCGATATAATAGCCGCCGTCAAGTCGGGCAAGATCCATTCGTACGTTACGGATTTCGCGTCTCCCGAGCTTACGGGCATAGACGGGATCATTGTTCTGCCCCATCTCGGCGCGTCCACCGAAGAAGCCGAGGATAATTGCGCGGTAATGGCGGCGCAGGAGCTTTCGGACTTTATAGAAAACGGCAACATTACCAATTCGGTAAACTTTCCATCATGCGCGTCGCCGCGAACGGGCAAGTGCCGCATAACCATAATCCACCGCAACGTCAAAAACGTGCTGAACTCGATAACCGATATCGTATCCGGCGCAGGCATCAATATAGAAAACTTCGTATCGCGCTCTCGCGGAGATCACGCCTATGCCATTCTCGATACGGACAGCGATATAAACGCCAAACTGTTATCCGCGATAGAAAAGCTCGATAACGTGATAAGAGTCCGAAAAATATAAAATATCTTTACGTATATAAAAAAAGCGCCGTCGGGCGCTTTTTTTATATAATGTTTTCCATTGGCGGCGTTATTACGGTACCGTCTATATAATACCGCTTGCCTGTTTTTATATAGTATTCGGTCATACCCAAGTGTCCCAGCCCCGTCATCACAAACGGTACTGCTATTATCAATCCCACACCGATCGTGAATATGGTAAAAAACAGTCCTGCGGCAATTATCAACAGCCAAGAAACGAAATACGTCGAG
>CATKFJ010000198.1 GCA_949747725.1 uncultured bacterium | reverse complement strand
GACGATGCTTATAACGGAAATATCTCGGCGATTCATTGGGACTTGGTGTTGCGTCAAACCCCCGAAATGGGCGGCGGCAAGATATATTTCGACGGCGTGCTTATCCGCGACAACGGGAGATTCGTTCTTCCCGAACTTGAGGGGCTTAACCCCGAAAATCTGAAATAATTATGTTTGAACTTAAGTATAAAATAACCGCCGGCGATATGAAAGCCGTCAATAAAAAAATTTTGATTTTCTATTTCGCACTGTACCTCGCCGTTTCGGTAATAGGTATTGCGATAGGAATAGTTGCCGTTGTTCTTAGACCGCAAACGCTTATGCTCGTGCTCGGCATAATCCTGTTGGCGCTCGGCGCGGTACTGTTCGCATGCTCGCTGATGTTGCTCATAGCGCCTAAAAACTTTGTGGCGTGCGCCGTTGAGCCGAGCGACGAAGATATTGACGTTAAGATAGACGACATGGCTATTACTGTTAATAACGACGTTAATATTCCGCTCGAGCAGGTGAGTAAGGTCAAGGCGCAAGACGGTATGCTTGTTCTTACGGTAGGCAAAAATCTTGTGTTTATCGTTAAGGACGCTATAATATCGGGACAGACGTTTGAGGCGCTTACAAAGACTTTGAGCGAAGCTCACGGTTATGTGCCGGTAGCGACGAATAATGCGGTGATGGACAAGCCGGAAACGGACGGAGAAAATAACGCCGCGACCGCGGATACGGTCGTCGACGCAAAAGAAAACGGCAACGGCGAACAAGAAAAATCAACGCGCGTTGAAGAATAGCTTGACGAAAAAATTTTGTTATGTTACAATACTAAAGGCGAGTAAATTCGTCGACAATAAATACAATTAAAAATCTTCGGAGGTTTTTTATGGCAAACGTAAAGGTTGCAATCAATGGTTTCGGACGTATAGGACGGCTTGCGTTCCGTCAGATGTTCGGCGCGAAGGGTTATGACGTGGTCGCTATCAACGACTTGACAAGCCCGGCAATGCTCGCGAATCTTCTTAAGTATGACACCGCTCAGGGCGGCTACTGCGGAAGGATCGGCGAGAACGTTCACACGGTATCGTCCAAAGAACCCGTGTACGAAGAGGACGGCAAGACCGTTAAGGTCCCCGGCTCGATAACCGTTGACGGCAAAGAGATCACTATCTATGCTATGCCCAAAGCGCAGGATCTGCCTTGGGGCAAGCTCGGAGTAGACGTAGTGCTCGAGTGCACGGGATTCTACTGCTCGAAAGAAAAATCTATGGCGCACGTGACCGCCGGCGCAAAGAAAGTAGTTATTTCCGCGCCTGCCGGTAACGATCTTAAAACGATCGTTTTCAGCGTAAACGAAAAGACGCTTACCAAAGACGATCAGGTCATTTCCGCCGCTTCATGTACGACCAACTGCCTTGCGCCCATGGCTAAAGCGCTTAACGATTATGCGCCTATACAGTCGGGTATCATGAGCACTATCCATGCTTATACCGGCGACCAGATGATTCTTGACGGACCGCACCGTAAGGGCGATATGAGAAGAGCGCGCGCAGGCGCTGCCAACATCGTTCCCAACTCGACGGGCGCTGCTAAGGCTATCGGTTTGGTCATTCCCGAGCTTAACGGCAAGCTTATCGGTTCGGCGCAGCGCGTGCCTGTTCCCACCGGCTCGACGACTATTCTTACCGCCGTCGTTAAAGGCAAGGACGTTACCAAGGACGGCATCAATGCCGCTATGAAGAAGGCTGCGTCCGAGTCGTTCGGGTACAATGAGGATCCGATCGTGTCGTCCGATGTTATCGGTATGCGCTACGGATCTTTGTTCGACGCTACCCAGACCATGGTTTCCAAGGTTGCCGACGATCTTTACGAAGTGCAGGTCGTTTCGTGGTACGATAACGAGAATTCGTATACCAGCCAGATGGTAAGAACCATTAAGTATTTCGCAGAGCTTTAACCTACTTCTTTTGAAAAAGAAGTAGGCAAGAAAACTTTAAAATTATTTCCGATCAAAAGTCACGGTTGTATCGTTTGATACCGCCGTGATTTTCTTTTGGGAAAGAGTTAGACCTGGACTGAATAGAAATTACCAAGCCGCGTTTAGCCTCTTATACGCACCATAACTATTCGGGTGCAACCTCTAACAAACGCTCCGCGTACACACACGGCACTTAAACTTCATATGAAAAAAGCGGAGGGTTTAAAAACTTTGCTACCGTTACGTTGGTTCGATGTTTTATCGGACGGTTTTTACAGTGCGACTATCCATATCGTGACCGATACCGCTGATAAAACCAGAGCGGCGATATCCAGCCCAAAAGCTATGCCGCACAGTTTGTCGCGTTTAAACAGAAACGCCAACGGCGCGCACAGCGTTGATAACGTAAGCCCCACGATCGCTGTAGGGATCGAAACGATCCGAAGTTGCGATATTTTTATAGTGAGAGATACCGTTATCAGTCCTGATGCGGCAAGCACGGTCAAACATGCGGATATTATTAGGGATAATATAGGTATTATCTTGCTCATATCGGAATTATAACACTTTGTTGCGTAGTTGTCGAGTGTATTGTATAATTAAAAAATTTATATTATTTTCGGTTGATTTATGCAATTTAATATGATAGAATGGGATAATGAAAAAGTTATCGATGTTTATAGGGGCAATGATGGCATGCTTTTCTCTGATTGCATGCTCGCCGTCGGATAATTCCGATAATACCGACAATTCGGATGGCGGAGATACGGCCAATACCGAGAATATCGGCGACACAGGCAATGTCGGAGATACGGGTAACACGGGTAATACGGGAGATTCGAATAACGGCAGTGTCGCTATCACGTTTTCAACGGGCATAGGCGCGTTTGAAAACGGTAAGACAAGCATGACGTTGAACGCGTCCGCCGACGGGACCGTTGCTATAAATGACGCGCCTGTTGCCGACGGATATGCGTTTGAGGGTTGGTTTAACGGTACGCAAAAATACAGCGCGACCGAGAGCTATACTTCTCCGCAGACGTTTACTGCGAAATATCGGTCGGGCGGCGATCGCTTGGTGTACGAGGCGCTTTTCGACGAGAACGCCACGGTTTCCATTGCGATGAATATGTCGCATGCCGAATGGAAAAAACTCGACGCCGATAAAGACAGGTATGATAAATCGCCGATCTACCGTATGGCGGATTCCGTTACTATAGGTATAGATGACGGCGACGGCATGCTTTACTATTACTACGAAGAAGTGGGCGTAAGAATGAAGGGAAACACGTCGCGTCATCATTTTTATGACGATAACGGGTTTTACGACAACATTCACATGAAATTGTCGTTTAAGCAGACTTTCGACGATATAGAGGACGGATATGCTCAAGACGAGCTGACGGATTGGACGGGTCGGGAGGATGAGAGAGCGATCCGTAAAGCGCGTACGCTCGGCGGCATGGAAAAGATAGATATAAAGTACAATTCCACAAAGGACGAAACTTATGTGCGCGAACTTTACGCGATGAAGACGTTTCGTGAAAACGGGGTCGTAGCGCCTAATATTACGATGTGCAATTTGTCTGCGCTCGAAAAAGATACGGCAATGCGCAATCTCGGTGTTTATAGGATCCACGAACCTATCGACGAGGTGTTTATAGAACGGAATTTGTCTAAGCTCGGCGATACCGAAGTAGGCGATCTGTGGAAGTGTACTTGGGGCAACAGCGATCACGGCGCGGACATGACTATGGCGGATCTGGAGCAAATTGTCGGAGTGGAAGACGAGCTGAACAATTTGTTTTATGCCTATGATAAAAAGACGAAGAAGAAAAAAGGATTTGATTCCGTCAAGAATTTCATAACCGCTATCAATGGCGAGGACGTCGAATTCGAACAGTATTTGGATATCGACAGATTTACTAAAATGGAGGCTGTCAACTATATTCTCGGCAATCCCGACTGTATTCGCAATAACTTCAATAACTACTATCTGTATTTCCGCAAGTCGGACGGAAAAGCGATAATTATACCTTACGATTACGATAGGTGTTTGGGATTGACATATCAATGGGATCCCACGGGCAGTGCGGCTATGTTTTTAACGCCGTATACAAGGCAGACCGCGACGGGTACGGCTCAACGCAATCCGTTGTACGTTAAGCTTATAGATAAGGGTGCGCCGACCGATGCCGATTCGGCATTGATGAAATACCGTGCTAATCTATTGGACTTGGCGGATTCCGAGTGGATGTCGACGCCGATCGAATTCAATTCGTGTAAGACGAAGTATCAAATGCGATACGGCAAATACACAAGCGGTGCCATAAAAACCAATGCTCTCGAGTTCGGCGTTACGGAAACGGGGAATGTACCTGTTTCGGAATACTTGAGCGCCAAACGAAATACGCTTTTGCAGAATATAGATAATTACAATATTTGATACAAACCGTAAAAACGCGACGAGCTTAACCGTTCGTCGCGTTTTTTGCTTGCCTTTAAAAAAAGTTGACAAACAAATTATACGGGGTGTATAATATAAAAAGAAAGCTAGTTTCGGAGATGAATTATGATTTGTCCGCAATGCGGCTATGACATGGGCAATAAAAATAAGTGTATACGGTGCGGTTATGCCGTAAAAACGCTTGCCGTAGTCGACGAGCATGCGAGTGACGAAAACGTCCGCGAAGAGCATAACGAAACAAAGGTGATCGATCCTTGCAATGTTTATCTGACGCATCCATACGGGTATGAAGACGACTATGATACGGGTTTCGGTCCGTTCGGCAGTCCGTTCTCATCGCTGTTCGACGACTTGTTCGGTGACCCGATAAGCGATCTTTTGGGCGGATTGTTCGGGTTCGATATAGGCGGTTCGTCACGTCGGAGCAGTGTTTACGAAGATGAAAGCCCTAAAAAGAAACGTAAGCAAGGTCCTGTTGTGGAAGTCCGCGACGTCGAGATCATAGACGATAAAGCTTCGCCGCAACATGAAAATAAAACGAACGCCGAGCATGATGAAGTAAAAGACAATAAAGATAATAAAAGCTTTAAAAACCCGTTCAAAAAAAACAATAAGCGTAAATAAACAGTGTTGCGATACAGTCGCGGCGATCGCGATCGGATTTTAAAATAATCTAAAGACAGCCCCTCATTCGGTTATGAATGAGGGGCTGTTGTGTTTGATCGATATGAATTATAAGTTACGGCTTATTTGCCGGCGCGCTTTTTATAGCCGTCCAAGCGTTGTTTTGCTTCCTGCTCGGCACGCTCGAACAACTGTTGAGCGATCTCGGGCTTGGCTTTGGCAAGCGACTTATAACGCGTTTCGCCTGCGATAAACTCTTGGTAATTGCCCGTCGGGTCTTTGCTGTCGAGAACGAACGGGTTTTCGCCCTTATCGGCAAGCTCGGGGTTAAAGCGGTATAACTGCCAATATCCGGCTTTTACGGCCTTGTCTTCTTCGGACATGCCCTTGGACATATCTATGCCGTGGTTGATACATGTTGCGTAGGCGATAATGAGCGACGGTCCGTGATAAGCTTCCGCTTCCGCGATAGCCTTAAGCACTTGGTTTTTATCCGCACCCATAGCTACCTGAGCTACGTAAACATAGCCGTAGGTCATTGCCATAGCG
>CATKFJ010000197.1 GCA_949747725.1 uncultured bacterium | reverse complement strand
CCACAGTCAAACAAGCCGCACTGTAATCGTGATTGAGCGCGGTAACTTTATATACGATATAATGCACGCCGACATCAGTGTATGTGGGCATAGTGTCCGAACCGCCCGTAAGTTCGTCGAAGTCGGTAACTACACCGTCGACCTCATAGTACGTGACGGTAAATTCGGCTCCGTCCGCAGTTTCTATATTATTTACTTTAAGCCCGTGAGCTTTATCGTCATACTCGCCGCTGTACCCTCTTATATCGACCGTTATAGCGGCGGGACGAACGGTGTAAATACCTGCTTGATTTTTATGATCGCCGTCGACCGACCAATCTCCCTTAAATTCCACGGCGTATATTTCGCCCATGCCTGCATTTACCCTACCTATAATAGGATAATCGCCCACGCGCGCAGTAGTTGCCGTTATGCCGTCGCCGAGATCGAATTTCTTATCTACCGCATCGGACGAAAGCGAGAAAATTTCCGAAATATTGTGCGGAAGCGTTAAATATTTGTCGGGTTCATACGTAGATCTCGGAATAGTAGCGTTGTATGTGAGCGTGGGCAAGGTATCGGAGTTATACGTGACCGAAGCGTTGTTTATATCGACAGTTATCTCTATCTCTTTAACGATAAGGATGCCGTTTTCGACCGTAAGGTCGTAATTTGCGCAATCGAGCCGATCGAGATCCAACACGATCTTATATTTGCCGCATTTGTTCGCAACGAAATCGGCTACGGTATACGATAAAGTATCGGTATTTTCTATACCGTAAAAACCGTCGGTCGAATAGAACTTATTACCGTCGTCGCCGACAAGTCCGTCCACTCTGTAAACGCCGAGCGTACGCATATCCGAAACGGTCATCTTATAGGATATTTCTTCGGGATTTGCTTCGCCGTACCAAATACCGAACGACAGCGAAACGGTAAGCTCTGCTTTTGCCACGCTCACGGTAATGAGTTGGTAAACTGGCTTGTGATAATCTGCCGTAACGCGCACCCACATATAATAATTTCCTGCGTCGTATACGGTAGGACTTACGGTAAACGCCGTCCACGCGCCGTTATCCACGTCTTGCCATTTCGCGTCTGCCGAATCTACAAACGCATACGCGAAAGTAGGCGGTGTGTGTTCGTTTTTCGTTGTAACGTCGAACGCGGTCAAAACGTCGATATCTTCAGCCGCATAAGTCGTGTCGGCGATACCGACTATGCCGTTATTTATTATCGTAGCTTCGGTAACCGTATATTTCCAATCGCCGACGAAGGTCACTTGTAAATTACCGTCTTTGACGCTTGTAGATATAGGATATACGCCTACAGCCGCATTCCCGTCGGCGGCGCAAACAAAAACAAACGCGTCAGCGGCTTTGAGTCCGGCAAGTCCGTCCGATATCCCGTTACATGCTATAATAGAAAAAATCGGGCTCTCTTCGTCGTAAAGATTTACGGGATCGCCGTATTCTGTTGTGGCGTTAGCCGAGTTAAACTCAACGGTGATCTCGCGTTTTGCAACGGTAAACGTGCCGTTCACAAAAGTAACGTCGTAATTTCGGGCGTAAACGGCTGTTTTATCGTCCCATTCGACGGTAACGGTGTATGTACCGACTGCGGCATATCTGTTTATTTCGTTGCCGTCGCCGTCGATAATTTTTATTATCAGGTGCGATCCGGCGCCGTCGTCGCACAATTTTTCCGCCGCATCCGACTGCTTTTCCGCCGACGCGATCTCATCGCCGTAAATATGTTTGACAACGCTGTTCGCGGTAACCGTTACTGCTTTAGCGGTTATATCGAACTCCGTTGTCAAGCTGTCCTTCGGCAATTTAAAGTTATCGTTTCCCGACAGGCTTAAAATAAATATTTCGTACGTTTCGGCATTCACGGGTTTACTGCCGTCCGCCAGACCTATCTCCAACTTGATCCCATTTGTATAATCTGCGGTATCGTCGACCGTCTTTTGGATCTTTGTCGTTATTTCCGCGGTCGGCGTTTGACTTCCGCCGTTATACTCGAGCGAAGTATCGCTCCACGCAATCTCTATTTCGCGAGCTGTAACTTCAAAATTATACGACACCGGTCTTGATTGGTAAGTATCGCCGTCGCCGAAAACAAGCGTTCCCGTTACCGTGTAAACTCCGACGTTCCACGGCAGTCCGTTTACAAGCTCGGTAACCGTCGTGCCGAAAGCGTCTTTAAAGAGCGTGTCCGTAAGTTTTGTGGAAATTCCTTTACCTTCAAGCGTTGCTACTCCGTCGCCCGTAATATACACGGTAGCGCCGTCCGTGCCGTCGCCGAGCGCAGAAGTATCGTCGAAAGAGAAGCTTCCGCGAACGCCGTTTACAAACCCGTTATCGCCGAACTTATAATTTTTTACTTCGATCGTTACGTCTATCTGCGAACTCGTGATCGCATAGTAAAGCCTGATAGCTACTTTATCGGTCGTGTAATAGAAATCGGCGTATTTATTATTTACGTACGAAAGATCGCCGTTATCGTCGGGATTTTTTATCCACACATAATTCTGCGCGTTGCCCGTAACGGTTATTTCCGCATAGTACAAGCCTTGCACGCCGTTTTCGCCCTCGCCGCCGAGCCAGCTGTTCGAAGTGACGGAATTCGCCGTATCGCCGTATTCTACCGAATATCCTTCGCCGTACTCGTCGAACGTTATGGGCGTTACGCTTTTCCATTCCTGCGCGCGCAAGTCGGAAATATCTTTGGGCATCAAAGCCTTTCGCTGTACCGTAAACTTATCTCGCGACGTGTATGTATAATCGCCCGAATAGTCGAATTTATCTTTATCGTCGTTGTCAAAACAGTAATTTTTACCGCCGACGGAAACAGTAAACGTATAGACGCCGGCACGCGTATAAGCGAAAACGCCGTCGGTCACGTCGAAAGAGTATTCTCCGCCGTCCGCGGATATGGCTAAATCGGAATGGGCGTCGGGCATGAACCAAGCGCTCGGCACTACACCGCTTACCGTAACGGATAATATACCGTTAAATTCTTTCCACGCGGCGGCATCCGACCACCTGCCTTCGGAACCGTTAAAATCAGTAACTTCGCCCGTAGGTAGCGATATCGCAGATATGTTTATAATTTTTTTATTGATGACAAAGTCCGCGGCATAATCGTCTGCAACCGTCGAAATATTATAATTACCTCTTTGGTCGCCGCTAAGCGCGCTTGCGAATACAACGTATCTGCCTGCGTCCGTTGCTTCGGCGATCGCAATACCGTCTTGTTTAAAGCCGATAGCTACAGAAACGTCGTCACTGCCTTTTTTATTCGTTATATCTACGGCAGGCTTTTGCGCGCCGCCGTTATAAGTTTTTTCAAGCTCCGTCCAATCGAGCGTTACGGATAGCGGCTCGACGGGAAAATCTATCGCATACGCCATGATATCGGCATCCGACGGAAGAGCTTCCGTAGACACCGACGGCGCCCATTTATAATTGGTTTTGGGATAAACATACACTCTATATGCCGTTACATTATCGTCAGCGTCGCGCAAAACGTCTTTAAGTTCGCCTACCGCGCCGCCGTTCGCATAATAGGCTATTTCCGCTTTGGTCTCCGAACCTATCGTAAATTCGGTCGACCAATTCGATATAAAAGCGGTAATATCTATTCCCGTGCCTATATAAACGGTATGAGTTTCTTTAAATACGGGAGCTTTCAAGTCCGCCGCAGTTATATAAAAATCAAAGTCGTGCGTAACGGGCAATTTATAGTTTTCGCCGTCGATAACGCTGCCGTCGGCAACGGCTTTCACCGAATATGCCGTTACGTTTATATTATACGTGCCGACGTTTATAACTTCTTCGGCGGTATAAATTTTTCCGTCGTCGTCGGACAGTTCGGTTGTCAGCGTAACCGAATGACCGCCGACGCCCGTTGCCGTAAGCACGGGCGCGTGCGCATTGCCGTCGAAGGTGTAGTTCCAAGCGCTGCCCGAATTATCTCCGCCCGATATATCGAGCGCGTATCTTTTAACGATATAAGTATCCGAACTCACGTCGCTTAAAGATCCGTCCGCCCATTCGTAATCGGGATCGGTATCTTTAAACCCGACCGTTATGATATAACTGCCGGCTTCCGTGACGGATATCGTTCCGCCGACGCGCGACACAGACCCGACGGTTGCGCCCGAAGAATCATATCCGTCGTTTTCGTCCGTGCGCTTGGCTTCGATCAAAACATCGAATACGCCGTCGTAAGTATCGCCGTTTATCAGTCCGGCGGCGACAGACGCATAATTATCTATGTTTATATCGTGCTTAACGCCGTCATACTCGCGCGTATACGCCGCGTCGAAATCCGAACCGTAAAATGTAGGCGCGGAAAGTTTTTTGCGGTAGACGTCAAACACCGCGCTTGCCGTCGGCGTATTGTAGTCGCCCGTTCTGTCGCCTGACGCGGTATCGACTTCCGTCGTATACTCGACAATATATTTACCTGCCGACCAAGTATTCATAGGCTCGGCGGTCGTATTTATGGCGACTCCCGTTTTTACACCTGCCGAAGTCGCGTGATAATACACGGGATCGCAGACCGTAGCATAAAAGTTGTTTTTATTTTCGGTAAACGCTCCGCTCGCAGTATCCCGATACTTAAACACGGGAGCGAGATCGGGCGCGACATCCCCGTAAGTGAATCCCGTAACGCTCACATTAAAGTCAAGTTCGCGCGCGGCGATCTCGAACTGAGTTTTCACGGTTGTCTTGTCTGTAGCGACGGTAGTTACATCGTCGCCCCATTTGTAGTTCGGGTTGACGATAGTTATCGAAATATCGTAATTATCCGCATGAGTAAATGGCGCGCCCGTCGCCGTCACAGTCATGACGTCGGACACGGAATGACCGTAAACGAACGAGTCGGTATTTATAACGTCGTCAGCGCCGTACGAAGTACCGCGAATATAAACGACATTTTTTACTACATCAAGTCCTAACGGTTTCTGCGCTATCTTTACCTTATGCGCGTTCCAACGGTAAGCAACGGACTGCGCGTAAGCGTCCGTTTCCTTTGTTATTACGATCACGCCGTATTCGCCGACGTCTTCCGGCAAAGCCGAGTATTTTGCGACAACTTCGTCATACGTCATGCCGGAAATACTGTCGTACGTTCTTCCGTCGAAACCGTAATAATATAAAAAATACGGAACGCCTATTTCCCCGTCGGCAAGCCCGTCCTGACCGTCCTGATTTTTGAGTATGTAATTCCTGCCTCCAAGCGTCGCCTTTACCGTAGGTTCGGCGGTGGGGCTGTCGCCGTAGATCCATTCGTCGTTACCGTTTCCGTACTCGAGCGAAAGCTCGAAAACACCCTTGTTTATAACAAAGTGATATGTTACGGTATATTCGTCGTTTCTTACGATATTGGATTCTCCGATAACGTCTCTAAACCGATATACGCCGTCCTTGCCCTCGTCGAGCGTCACTTTAATATCGAACTCGCCGCCCGACTTAAACGCAATATCCACTTTACCGTCTTTATCAGAGCCTATTTCTACGTGCGATGCGGAAGCCCCATCCGCAGTTACAGTCATTCCGGCGTTTATTCCCGAAAGAGTTATAACGCAATTCTCACTGTAATCTTTCTCGAATTCGTCGGGTCGCGGATAATCGATCGGCGCCTGAACAGGCGTGAATCTAAAATTTTCACTCGGATTATTTGACCCGTTATGCACCGTTATTGTTGCCATCGCGGCGTCCTTCGGCACTTTATTGTCCGCCGTATCGGGTATTACATTTCTGTTTTTATCGCGATAAACTATGGATTTATAAATAGGCGCGTTAGTATCGTATGAAATATCGGTCAAATAATAGTTCGCCTTGTCGAATCCTTCGTTATATTTTACTGTAATGTATAATCCCGAGTAATCGAAATCGTACGTCATTGTCTGTTGAGGAATGCCGATCGCAGATATGTCTCCCCATGTTTCGGGTTCTTTATAGATGATACCCGTGACCGTCAGAGCGCGGTTTATGACCCTGCCCTGCGGCGTTTCATACGACACCGTTATATCCTTATCGTACGTCCAATCCTCGCCGGTGTGTGCAGCCAAAATCGCGGATGTTGGCGCAAGCGTTCCCGATAACGTACGGTCGCTGATCGTTCCGCCGACAGACCCGTCGTTATAAACGGGCGTTACGACTATATAAGACGATAGATCGTCTATAGACGTATACGAATAAACATCAATATCGGGTTTATTGTATTCGGTTTTAATATCGACTACAGTTTTACTCTCGAACGGAACGGATATCCCGTCGGTATAAGAAGTTCCGTTTGCAAGCGTAACGGTAAGCGAAACGGAATTTGTCCCGACGTTAGTCGAACCGCTCGCGCTTGCCATCGCATTTTTAAGCGCCGCGTTTTCCGACACGATCTCGGCAGTACCGCCCGAACCGACAAACACCGCCGTATCGACTGAATTATCGTAAAAAATATGCACGACGAGCGACGCAAATACGGACGGTTTGTTATCGTCGAAAAACGGCATGCCGTCCACAAACGCGCTGTACTCGCCTTTCTTATAATATCCGTTTTCGTATGTAAGATCGGGCAACAGATTAAGAGCTATGCCCGTTACGATCGATTGTTTAACGTCGGTCAACTTTACGTCAACGGTTGCTTTATCATATACTTCGCTGTCGAAAGTAAGCGTGGCGATAGCCGAACTGCCTGCGATAAGCGACGGAAGCGTAACGGAATAAAGCTGACGGTTTACCGGTATTACAGTACCGTCCGCCAAAGTGCCCGTAACGGTCAAACTGTTTTTTATCGTTTTATCGGTATTATCGTCAGACACCGCCGCAGCCACAGCCGTTACTGTTTCGAAAACCGGCAAGTCGTCCGCTATCGTCAGTTCCACTGCGGATG
>CATKFJ010000196.1 GCA_949747725.1 uncultured bacterium | reverse complement strand
TAACGGTCAAACTGTTTTTTATCGTTTTATCGGTATTATCGTCAGAAACCGCCGCAGACACAGCCGTTACTGTTTCGAAAACCGGCAAGTCGTCCGCTATAGTCAGTTGCACTGCGGACGAAGTAAGCGTTTTGCCTTGAACGGGCACGCAAACGGTAACTTCGAGTTTTTCGGGATTGACCGAAAAATCAAGCTTTTCGATCTCGCCCAAGCCCTCGGCAGTCACATAAAATTCATCGGGCGACAGCACGAACGTTTTGCCGTTGTAGCTGCCCGTGACTACAAGGTTTTCCTTAATGCCGTAACCCGTGGAAAATCCGTTGTAAAACAGTACGCCGTCGTCAAAAAGCTTGGCGCTTACAGCGGTATAATTGCGATACGGCGTAGCATCGGCGGCGCTGTTTACAGCCGTGCCGATCTCGGGCGTTTCATGCAACGCCAATGAACGACCGTTTCTCGGCTTTACAAAAACCGCTATCGCCGCTATAACGCAACAGCATAAAACAATGCTCGCCATTACCGCTATAACAGTACGCAACGAAATTTGCTGATGTTTATTCATACTTACTCCTTAAACCCCGATCCTATTTACGATAATTGTTGTGTAGCCTAAAAAACCGAAACATATATGCTCGATCATTTTCACAATTATTGAATTTTATTATTTATACGCCCGAAATTATTTGAACGCACTATCATTCCTTTTCCAACTCGGCATTAAGCTTTCTTAAATTTTCGCGTTCGACTGCTATAAGCTGCGAATACGTGCGAAAATATTCCGCGTCCGCTTTGGTCGGTACGGTATTGTTAAGATACGCTTCGAGTATCGCCGACTGCGAACGCGTGCGCTTTTTCTCAAGCTCGTCTATTTCTTGTTTACTTGCCTCGATAGCCTTTTTAAGAATACTCTTCTTTGACATAGTGTTCTCCCTGCGACAGTTCCGCACTGTCGATAAACATTTCTTCCTTTTATATATTATTGCAAAACAAAAATTGAGTATCTAAATACTCAATTCCCCACAATAATATTACATATATTCTCCGCTTGCCGACAGTTTTACACGAAATTTGTATGATTACGGCATTTTTTAAGTTACTTTGACGTCAATACCGATTGTTAAATATATATTGCCGCGAGCTGTCGCCGCAACGATTTTTCGCAACGCATAAAAATCCCCGTATTTATCAATGATACGGGGATCACGAAAATTCAGTAAAATAAACCCTCCGAAATAATTATGTATTTCGGAAACCGTCTAAGTCGATATTTACATAGAAAACCAATAATATTATTGTGGAGCAGAGTTAGCGCGTTCGAGTTCTTCTTTGTACTTACCGATCACGAGTTGTGCTATATAATCACGCGTTTCGTTGTTTATGGGATGCGCGATATCACGGAATTCGCCGGTGCCCAATCGCTTATTGGGCATTGCGACAAAAAGACCTCCCTCTGTTTCGACCACACGCAGATCATGCACGACAAAACATCCGTCGATAGTGATGGAAGCTGCCGCTTTAAGCTTGCCGGGTTCTTTTACGAGGCGGAGTCTTACCTCGGTGATTTCCACAATCTTCCTCCAAAAATAAATTGCGACCGTATAAATTTTAACATATTTATCAAACAAAATCAATAGGTTTGTCAAATTTTTTTGGTAATTACGTCTATTATTTGACGTTATTAACGAATTTTGTCGTAAAACGGACTATTTTGTCGACGGTGTACAAGCACTGTCTTCCGTGGCTATGCATATATAGCGAGTATGAGAATTCATTTTGTGGGAATTTCCGGCGTATCCATGCGCGCGCTTGCGGACGCCGCAGCTTCGCGCGGTCATACGGTCACGGGTTCGGACAACACTATCGGCGGACACTCTCCCGATAATGTGATCGGCGCAGACCTTGTAGTATATACCAACGCCGTGCCGCAGGATAACTGCGAACTTGTTTACGCACGGGAACACCGCATACCGATCATCGAGCGCGCGGCATATCTCGGCGAACTGTCGCGCACTTACGGAAAAGTGATAGCAGTTGCCGGCTGTCACGGAAAAAGCACGACGACGGCGATGCTCGGCAACGCATTCGGCAGTCGTCTGGCTACGGTACATGTCGGCGTTAAAGACGGATCTAAAGTAGGTTCCGATAAATTTTTCATTACCGAGGCGTGCGAATACCGAGCAAGTTTTCTAAATCTGTTCCCTGACATCGGCGTTATCCTTAACGTGCAGTACGATCATCCCGACTACTATCGCAACGAAGAACAGCTTATCGACGCATACAAACAATTTTGCCGAAATTGCAAAAAAGTTATAGTCAATGCCGACGACGAAATTTGCAAAGGATTAACGCCCCACCCTATCACTTTCGGCATGACGGCAGGCTGTGACTACCGCGCCGAAAACATAACGGTAAAAAACGGCATGCGGTCGTTCGCTCTTACGGGCAAACGCCGCGCAAAAGTCAATTTATCCGTCGCAGGCGAACATAACATATATAACGCGCTCGCCGCGATTGCCGCGGCATGCGAAAGCGGACTGTCGCTGACGGATATTTTACCCGGGCTCGGCAGATTTACGGGCATAGCGCGACGGTTCGAGCATAAAGGTCTTGCCTACGGCAAAACCGTATTTACCGACTACGCCCACCATCCGACCGAAATTCAGGCTACGATCGCCGCGGCTAAAGAAATATTCCCGTCTGTAGCAGTGGTGTTCCAGCCTCACACATACAGCCGCACTCAATCGCTGATGGATGATTTCGCCGCAGCCCTCGAGCATGCCGACACTGTAGTGCTTGCGCCTATATTTTCGGCGCGAGAAAACCCGATCGACGGAATAACGTCGCACGCGCTCTGTCGAAAAATAGTTCAAACGAAAGAAAAGGCGTACTGTTTCGACACATTTGCCGAAATAATAGAATACTGTAAATCCATAAAAGAAAAAGCGCTCATTTTCATGGGCGCGGGCGATATCGACAAAGCAGCCGAAATGTTTGTAAGGTCTTACGTTCCCGATCAATAAGCAAAATCGGTGTAAAGCATTATCGCGCCTACTGCCGCGACGATGCACGCGAATATAACGGCGAAAATAACATTGCGTTTCAGAGTAAACTCAATGCCTGCGCAAAACACTGTAGCAAGCGTGCAATAATTCCGCGCATTATTTATGCTTACAGCTGCCGCCGTAGGGATAATGCCCGTCATATTATTGATATACACAATGAGCATCAGTATGAGCGTTGCTATACCGAACAGCCCCGTAAAGATATTTATTATTTTATTCAATAACCTTCCGGCGATCACGACGCACCTCTTTCCTATCCGATTTACATGTATTGTATAGATTATCGACTGATTTGTCAACTTCAATCAGTCCGCGCGTTCGATATCTAATGTACTTTTAATCTCTTTCTTATTCTTGCCGCGCAAAGCTTTAAAAAATTCCCTGATCGGCGCAAGGCAACTGTCTTCGAGCACGCCGCCCACCACTTCGGCACGGTGATTTAGTTTTTCGCACCGCGCCACGTCGAGCGCCGAACCGCACGCCCCGAACCGAACGTCGTACGCCCCGAACACTATGCGTTTTATACGCGAATACACCACCGCTCCGGCGCACATGACGCACGGCTCGAGCGTAACGAACAGTTCGCAGTCGGACAAGTTCCACCGTCCGAGTTTTTTGGACGCCTCTCTGATAGCGATTACTTCTGCATGCCCCGTGGGATCGTTATCCGTCGTGCGCGCATTCACGCCCCTGCCCACTATTTCGTCGCCGCAAACGACTATAGCGGCAACAGGCACTTCGCTCTCGGGACAGTTTTTCAAAACCTCGAGCGCAGCGCGCATATATTCGATATCGCGCGGCGAATATTTTTCCTGTATTTGTTGACCGTTATCCATAGTATCCTTTGAATTATCGAATTTATTTATACCGAACCATATCTATCGCAAGATATCCAATATAAACCTCGGCAAATCAGCATTTTTAGCTATATCCTCGGCAAAGTCGCTCGGCGAAAACGGGTGATCGCCTTTTTTTATTAGCTCTATCGTGAACGCCGGAATACCCAAACGCATAACGCAATAATCTTTATACCCTCCGGCCGAATTCAAATGCCCGTCCACTTTTTTAACGTCTATCCTGTTCGCAATGAGCTTGGCAAGTCTGCAGTCGCGCTTTCTCGCGGTCGCTTTTTGAAAGAATTCCCAATACAGTTCTCCGCCCATACAGTGATAACTCACGGTCGCGGCAGGCATGACCTTTCGCGTAAACTCGACAAGCGCGCGGCTCTCCGGCTCGCTCTGCGGCGAAGCTCCGATATAATCGGACGGAGCAACGTACCGCTTGTTCTGCGCGCCGCTGCCCCAGTTCGCGTCGAAGTTACAGTTAAGGTCGACGCCGTTCGCATTGGCTTTCCAATATCGGTGCGACGATATAAAGCTCTCGAGCGTTTCGCTGCCGCGCGCGATCCCCTGTTCGAAAAACAACGCGCCGTCGGGATTGACAAGAGGAATAAAATACGCACCGCCGCGAGTTCCGCAAAATTTATCGATCTGCTCGAGCACAACAAGCGCGGTATAGCATTCGCGCGCATGTATAGCCGCCGTCACTATTATCTGCGGCGGCAAATAACTTCCGCAGTGCGCGCACAAAATATCCCTGCCGCATACGCTTTTGCCGATAACCGACACATCGGCTTTACTTCCCGATACCGTCGCTTGCACATGTTCGAATATGTTCATTAAAACAGTATATGAGAAATATCGATCGAGAATTCGTCGTCGCCCGTTATCAAACGACAAACGTACGCAAATCGACGCTCATGCCTATGACTTTATTCTATTATCACTCCGTCGCGCCCGAATAAATCTTTGGCGCGAGCAATATCTTCCTGACGCAAGTCGTCGTCCGTCCGCTCTATACGCGCGCGCTTTACTATTCCTATCGCGTCGAGCGTATCGTTGAGCACGGCAATAACGTCAGGCTCGCTCATTTGCAAAAACGCTTCGTCGGGCGCAACAAACCCGATAACGTCGTCGCGCTCCTTGGCAACCACGCCGCGAGCAAGCAACTGCCGCACACGTCCGGCTCGAC
>CATKFJ010000195.1 GCA_949747725.1 uncultured bacterium | reverse complement strand
GCCGCAACAAAACGACTGCACCTAAAAAGACTATTCCCATTCAGATGCCCTGGTTTTGTTTAAAGACAGGATGGCGCAAACGAACTGTCCGTTTAATTGACTATATAATACCACGCTGCAACGCATATGTCAACTCAACCGAAGCGTTTATACGTTACTTATTTGTAAAATGAAAGAAACTATTTCGCGTGTAAAAACGGTAAATTCACAATCGGCTGTTATGAGTATCGTACAACATTTTGCCTTTTCGGGCGTCGTCGGGAATGCACAGCGCGGGATAATTTTGATTATACACGGCAGCAATGACGGGATCGTAAACATATACTATGCGAAAAGAGCGAGAGAAAAAGCCGTCAACGCAAATTCACGTTTGATTATTTTAGATGGCGCAAAGCATGGGTTCAATAAGAGACAAGTCAAAATCGCCAATGAACATATAAAAGCATTTTTGATCGAGAACAATAATTGACTTTACAAACAAAACCTGTAATAAAGAAAACCGCCGATAGAACTTTTTTGCTCTATCGGCGGGTTTCTTATTCCGTGTCTATAACGGATTCATGTACGATTTGCAATGCACCCGAAACGTCGTACAAACTTATTGGTTTAGGCGCATGCCTATTTTGTTTTAACGTTTTATTGGTTTATTTCGTTTTTTTCTTTTTCAGAAGTATCACAGCCATTGCGACTGCGGCGAGTGTGACGACGCCGAGCAGTACGCCGAGCGTTATCACCGCCGCAGAATTGCCGCCGCCGGAAATTTTCGAAGCGGCGGGCTTCCCTTGTTCGTCGTGCGAGCCCGGCGTCGACGGCACAAGCCCTTCGAGCGCGTCGTCGAGCGCCGCAAGAGCAAGGTCTATCTCGTCTTGAGTCGACGTTGCGGTAAGAGCGTCCGCCTCCGCAATCGCGCTTTCCAACGCGGCAAAACTCTGTTCGGTATAGCCGCTCGCCAAGATCTTGCGTGCATAAGCAAGCGCACTGTCAAGCGCGGTTTTATTCGGTTTCGGGTCGTCGGGCGAGCCCGGCGTCGACGGCACAAGCCCTTCGAGCGCGTCGTTGAGCGCCGCAAGAGCAAGGTCTATCTCGTCTTGAGTCGACGTTGCGGTAAGGGCGTTCGCCTCCGCGATCGCGCTTTCCAGCGCGGCAAAACTCTGTTCGGTATAGCCGCTCGGTAAAATCTTGCGAGCATAAGCAAGCGCCGTATCAAGCGCGGTTTTATCGCCGTAGATCTTGACGTACTGTGATGTTTTAAGCGTAAAGTTATCGAAAACGCTATCGCACTTCATGGAACGGAGACCGACGTTTCCGCCGAGCGTGCTATCTGTTTCGTACAATATGACGGGTGAACTCCCGTCATCGGTAAACACAGCCAATATGCCGTTTGACACCACTACGCGCAAGCACGTCGCGTCGCCGCTTGCCGTAATTTTTTTCGACGAATCGAGCTCGCCCTCGTACTTGCCGGAAAACTCGAACAGCTTGACGATATAATCGGCGGAGCCGGCGCTTTTTTCGATCTGAACATTATAAGCGACTATCCCGTCTTGATAATTCATCGCATCGCGAGCAAACAAGTACAAACCGCAGTTTACCTCGCGCCCCGACATAACGTCTATATCGACCGCAACCTCGAACTCGGTAAGCTCGCCCGTGTTGTTGAGAAGTATTTTATGCTCCGCCGAGCCGTCCGCGACGAGCTTTCCGCCCGTAGCGGTCACTCCGCCGGGGCGAACAGACTTGACCGTAAAGTCCTTTAACCCGTTTTCGAAATCGAAACGCATAGTCTCGCCCTCTATCTCGAACGACATATCGTCCGAGTCATACGAAAGCACGGCATCGTCTATATAGAGCTTGTCGCTTTTGTCACCGTCAAACATAACGCCAATCTGCACGACGGCTGAACGGGGCACCGAGAAAGAAAAACTTATCGAAGTAAACTCTGCGACGGGATCTACCGTATCCGCCTTATACATCGTGTCGGTAACGGCGTCGCGCGCGAACAAAGTAAAGCTCGCCGTCGACTTTATATTAGCCGAAAACACGTACGTGCCGTAAATACAGTACAAGCCTTGGAACAACTCTCCGTTTCGGGTGATAACGCCGGCATAGTCGGGTTGCGTTATCTCCTCGCCCGTATCGACGGTGACCGACTTTTTGGTGCCCAAGAGTTCGACATCCGTATTGCCGCTATTAGACCAATATGACAGTCCCGTAAAGTAATTTGTCTCGTCGTTGAACCCCGTGCCCTTGTGCACTTTTTTGTCGAAATCGCCGTTTAAGAACTGCGTCGAGCTGTAGGTCGTGCGGTGCACGTTATCGGTGACGACAAAGTTTGTCATGGCAAGCTTTATCCCGTTTAGAGTTATGTCGAAAGGCATTAAGTAATTGTTGTCGTGATAATACACATCCTTAATCGGACAGTAGTTTTCGTCTTCCGTCTGAGGATAATGATCGTAAGCGCTCCAACCGTAGAACGGATCGTCCGGCCACGTGCCCGCGGACTTTACGCTGCCGCCGAGAACGCAGTCGAATACTTCGACGCCGCGCGTCTCTTGATAATACATATTTTCGGCTGCCGCGCCCCACGGCATCCACGATGTGCCGAAGCCGCCGTAAAGAAAACTGTGACGTATAACTATGTTTTCGGTCGCGTTATCCTCGCCCGGCTTTGTCGGGCGGTAGAACTGTCCTCTGCCGTCATTGTACGCCGTGCAAATGCCCACTGCGTCGTCGGTAGTAAACGTGAAGCAACGGTCGATAGTAACGTTTTTGCAGCTGGTGATCGTAAACCCGTCCGCCGTAACGCACACCGCTTCTTTCTCGTTAAGGTTTGCAACGTACACATCATCGTTGAAACTCATATAGCAATGCCAACTGCTACTGCGCATTAACGTCAGATCGGTAATATCTATATGCTTACTGCTGTATGTGCAAAGCGGAATTTGGTGCACTCTGTTCGCCTCACCGACGGCAAGCCCGGGATCGCCGATCAATCGCATAGGATCTTCACATTCGCCGCCGGCGTCGTTCATACGAATGGTGCCGCCGCCGGTTACTCGCACGTTCTCGCATCTATCGATAAAAATAAGCGGTAAGTTAGTGGTGGAAAAGCCCGTGCACCACATAAGTCCGTCAATGCTTACATCATGGCCGTAAGTTACGGTGTCGAATCCGCGTTGATGAACGGGAACCGTCTTGTTGAGTTCGTCCTCGCGCTGAGATTGCCAAAGCACCGCGTTCTTTTGTATTTCGAATTCTAAGTTACTGCACAGTTTCAAGTGAGTTACTATATAACGTTTTCCGTACTCGCTGTCGTCACCCGGAATTATTACTTTGCCGCCGCCCGCGGCTTTTACCGCGTCGATCGCCGCTTGTATAGCCGCCGTGTCGTCCGTGAACCCGTCGCCTACCGCTTTGTACGGCGCGTCGGTGACTGTTGCGGTGAGTTTGCTATCCACGACAAACCTCGGCGGATCGTCGTTGAAATCGCGGTAGTTGGTTATCTGAAAATGTTCAGACACTTTTACACCGTCCACTTCCGCCAAAAACCAGCTCGAAAGCAACGACGCATTACCGCTTGCTATATTCAACGGGAAAGCGGCGGTGAACGCACCGTTTGCGACCTTGGCGGACGCTATTTGCTCTATGCCGTCGAAGTCCGTGCTTTCCGTGTAATTGGTCGGCGAGGAGCGCAGAATATTTACGGTCTTGCCGTTATACTTTGCGTCGACCGAACCTATAACAGTCACCGTCTTTTTGTCGGGATTCGCGATACACGACGATATTTGTCCCGCATAGTCGTACAGATGTTTTTCACGCTCGAACGTGACGGCGTCGATACGAACTTGTCCGTCGTTACCGCCCGCAAGCTCTATCGCGAACTGCTTTAAGTACCCTTGCGCCTTTAAGTCGTCCACATTGAAGTAATAGGTCATGTATTCGCTATTCGGCTTTATATCGAACTCTTTGGAGTATACGAACTCCCCACCCTTATCGGTCTTGAACGTAACGACCGCCTTATCCGCGGAAGTATTGTTTTTCATGCGAACCAGGAACGTGTTGCGCACCGGCATATATCCGCTGTACAATGCGCCGCGCGCCTCATCGATAACGGGAGACGTTATTTTGATATTTCCCGATCCCGTCGCCGTTGCCACAAGCTCGCCCTCGCCCGAGGTCAGCTCCGCGTTCTGCGCCGACATAACGCTAACTCCGACGTATGACGAAAATTCGAAGTCTGCGTATCCAAACGCGGAATAATCTATATCGGAATGCAACAGCTTCATGTTCTTGACCGTAGCCGGCGCCATAAAAGTATTTACGCCGGCTCTTGTCCATGTACGTTTATCCGAGGAGAAGTTTTTATAAACCGTGTAACCGTTGACCGAACATATGATCGCCGAATCGTCGAACGTCATTTTGAGACGGACCGTATCGCCCGGCTGCGTATCGCCGAAACCCTCTTTTATCTCGACGCGCGCGAGGTGGTTAGTCATGCTTTCATTATCAAACATGCGGATAACGGGATTTACGGGCTGTCTGTTTGGCGCAAGCTGCATTACAATCACACCGCCGTCGTAGTTGACTTGCAAATTTATGCCGCCGTCTCCGCGCATGGCTTCGCCGTATATAACGTCCGCTTCTATCGTGTTATAATCGGATATGTCCGATCTGCCGTACCAAATAACGGCGTGTTCGCTATCGGTATAGTATGTATCACCGTCGGCGCCCGACGTGATCTCCCAACTATCGTCGGCGTTCCACATCGGGGGCGGAGGAGGCGTATATGTAACGATCTTGCAATTCTTTACCGAAATGTCGGTGTTAAATCCGCGAATTAAGACGTACTCGCCATTCGCGCCGAAAACATCGTCGGCATAAGTATTGTCGGAAAAAGCGATAAGTTCGTCGCTTTCGTCCGTCACTTTAAACAGCGCAAGATACCGATCATAAAATACCGCACGCAGTTTTGTCCATTCTTCGGCGGGAAGCGCTAAGCTTACGGGCTTGGTATACTCCTTGCCATTCACATTGCCTTCGCCGCTCAGCCCGTCGGACTTACCTATCTGCATCACCTTTTCTTGATCGTTCACACAATATATAAAGTTGTATCCGTTCCCCACACCCGAAAAATATTGGATACAAACATAATTTTCATTGCTTACATATTTGTTTATCCTGAGATCCAGCTCCACGGCGTTGCCGCCGAGCGCAGTGCCTACGGTTGTGAATACCGTATTAGCCTTTCGAGTATAGACGGTATCTCCGTCTTCCGTATCTTCGCTCCAACCGCCGTACGGCGCGGAGAACGCGGTGGGAGAATCCCAAGCGATAGCGCCGACAAACGGATTTTTTATCAAAACTTCATCGCCCGACGTTATGAAGTTTACGCTTTTCCACGAAACGGCGCCGAAGTCGAAAGTATCGAACACGAGCTTGTCACCTGCCCAGACAAACAGTCTGTTGTCTTGCAACCACACCTTTATCTTTATCCAAGCGTCTTTGGGATACTCGCTGCGCGTAAGCATGGCGCGATCGCACACCGTAGTCGACCAACCTTTTTGCACTCTTATAAACGGATTGTTGTCCGCATAATACTGCCCGGCGTTAAGGTACATTCTTATAATGTAATAGTCCTGTTGCCCTTCACCGTAAAAGATCTGAAAGCCCATGAACGCGCCGCCGGCGTCGGAGGCGTTATCGCTTTTGTACATAAACTCGCCTTCTACGGTATTAAAACTTCCGACATTGCCGTCGCATGTCAGCGTGGGCTGCGGATTTGCCGAGTTTTCGGCGGTGTATACTCCGTCCGCATACGTCATGTGAGAAGGCGTCCATGAAAGATTTTCCGCTTTCGCATCTTGCTCTACAAACACAAACAAAGCGCACACCGCAATAAGCACGGCAAAGAACGCCGCCGGTATGAGTTTAATTCTTGTTTTCATCATTGTTCCTCCGTACAGATTGAACCTTTTCTATATATTTGTTTTTTATACCGACATAAACTTCGTCGGGTATGTCTATCACGCATTTGGAATATGTCGGCAACGCGCGATCGCGCGCAACGGATTTGTCGGTGCATCGAAAATCGTTCCGCCATTTATCGCGTTCCGCCCTGTCTCTAAGGTTGGGAAGCGTTTGTGGTCTGCCGCCGTCGAGTACAGAGAACCATGCGAACAGCCCAGGCAAAAACATGTCGAGCGCCTCATACACGTCTATGACATCCGACTGCTCGCCGCTCACCGCCGCAATGAAATTATTCACTATGCATCTGTCTGCGCCGACATGTCCGCCATCATCCGCGCCGTACTCATCATCAGGAAGATAGGTGGACGGGTTGTCGTCGTTTGCGCCCTCTTCGCTATCTACATTGACGTAAATACGGCGCGCACCGCCCGTACGCGCTTCCTCCTGCGCGCTTTCCGCTCTGCCCTTGGAACCGTACACACGGTACATTACCGAACCTTTATTCAGATCGCCGTGCACACTGCGCACAATGCCGCCGTTTTCCATTTCCACCATTTCTATGCCGGCAATGCCGCTACGCCTGCCCATGCGCGCGCACTTATCGGTAAACGGCAATTCATATCCCGTAACCTTTACGGGGCGCAGTCCCGTGATATGAACGATCGGACCGAGCGAATGCGTGCAATAAAACGTCGCGTACAGTACGGCATTCCGCCAATGTTCGCGGTCGCCGTAAGTAAGATCCGCCCATACCGACTCGCAGTTGTGCAAATATTCGCCCTCGCCGTACTCGAACTCGCCAAGCGCACCGGACGTATACAGCTTACGCATTTCACGCGTTGAAGGCATGTAGCAATAATTTTCGCCGTAAACATACTTTTTGCCGGAACGCTCCACCGCTTCCACCAACGCGACAGCCTCCGCCATGCACTGACATGGCAGGACCTCGCTGAATACGTTAAGTCCGGCGTCGAGACAGCGCACGGCGTACGGCGCATGCATATGCGCGCTGTTGGCAAGTACCACCGCATCCATGCCGTGTCCGATAAACGTGTCGAAATCTTTGTAATAGGTCATGGCGTCGCCGTATTTACGTTTCAATTCGTTAAGCGCGTCGTCGTCTCTGTCACACACGGCGACCACTTTCGCTTTGCCCGACGCAATGCAGTGTTCCGCCACAGCGCCGCCTCTTCGCGCTCCGAATACTCCGATCTTTATCATAATTTTTGCCCGATAAGTTCTCCTTTGCCCGTATTATAAATCACGGACACCGTTTTTGTAAATACAAAAAATCCACCGAACTATGTAAAAAAACCAAAGTCTATTGACTTTTCGGACGCAGTGCTATAAAATAACGTTACTTGCATTTACTATTGCGAGGGCAATGATGATCGAAAACAATGTCTGTATTTTTAACATAGCAAGAGCGGACAGCGACGGTATAAGCATACTCAACTTCGTGCACGAAAAGGGCTCTGGCATAATGCCGTACTTTATCGTTCATTCTGTATTCCGCTTACACGTTATAATCGGCGGAAGCGGATACGTCCATATTGCCGCACGCACGGAAAAACTCGTCAAAGGCGATATTTTTCTCACCTTTCCGTCCACCGAATACAAGATAGAAAGCGACTGCGGTCTCGAATACACGTACATTTCCTTTATGGGACTGAGAGGGTACAAGCTGCTTGCGCGCACGCAGCTCAACAAAAAGAACTTCATACTGCATTGCAAAGATCAATTTATCCCGTTTTGGCTGTCGGCGCTCGGCTCGGCGGACACCGATAATATAGATCTGCTCGCCGAAAGTACGCTTCTCTACACTCTGGGCAAGCTGTGCGTCGCGCGTTCGAAAAATCAGAGCGACGAGATCAACAGCAACATTATATATCTTAAAAAGCAAGCAGAAAACCGCTTTTGCGATCCCGATATCAACTTAAAATCGCTGTGCGCGGAAATATTTTACAACCCCAAAGCCGCTTCGTCGGCGTTTCGCAAGCAAACGGGCATCAGATTCTCGGAATTTTTGACCGCGCTTCGCATAAACAACGCCGTACGCCTGATAGAAAACGGCTGCGCATCCGTCAAACAGATAGCGGCGGAAAGTGGGTTCCGCGACTCGCTGTACTTCTCGCGCGTATACAAACAAGCGGAAGGCGTATCGCCCACAGCGGACATCGCCGCAAGAAAACACCGTAATTTGACTGCCGTACGAAACGATTCGTAAAAATCGAAATCGCGGCTTAAAAAATTCATGAGCAAGATCTAATAAAGCGCCTCCGAGCGATATGGAACGCTTAGGCGGCGTAATCTTGCATTTTTTCGTATAATACTTGAATACCGTCTATATTTGTGTTATAGGAGATTGCCACGGATAATACCGTAAATGTAAACGAAAACTGCCAGCTATCCCACGATATCCCAAGGATAGACATGGTGTTGCGTTGGGGCGGAATGCGCCGCCTTTCGGGTTTTCTGCCGTTGCAAACCGTTTATTCGGATTCCTATATTATCGACGACCTGTGGTCCGATTTCGACGAGAAACATTTGGACGCAGCGCTCGACCGGTATTCGCGCCGGTATATCACTTTGGGCGGATAATATCTTTTACTCCGCACTTATATTCGGCAAAAAATAACCGACAAGCCCGTTTGGGCGTATCGGTTATTTTTATAATTCACATTTTATCAGTCGTTCGACTTTTTTACTTTACGCCGTTTTATAACAACAACCGCGACTATCGCAAGGGCAAACACCACTGCCTCTGTTACGCACGCTATAGCGACGCACGCCGCGGTGGAAAGCCCCGTATCGGAATCGGCTGTCGGCACGGAGGGATTATCGGGATCTGTAGGTGTTTGCGATCCGTCGTTGCCCTGCTGTTTGGTATACTTCGCGTACAGCGTTATATCCGCGGTAGCGGTTGCAGGCATGACCGTAGGCACAAGCAAGTCTGCGTCGGAATACAATCCGTCAAACACGAATCCGTCTACCGTAGGCGGCACGAACGAAATTGCCGCGCCGTACTCGTAACTTTCTTCGAATATTTCGGTTGCGCCGTTATATACGATTACCTTATAGGTCTGCGGCACGCTCGGCGACGGGACTTGGGAGTTGGTCACCGAAAACCCGAGTATTTCAGATTCCGCCATCATCGACCTTATCCCTACGCAGCCTATGCCCAATGCTTCGGGCAATTCGTAACCGAGCGACTGCACGCCGTTTATATAGCCGTAAATAAAATTGTTTTTTATGACAAGCTCTATCTCCGTCACGTCGCCCGAAAGATAGCGCATACCGCCGTTGCACACCAATCCGATATACCCTTTATCCGCGCCGAATTCATACAGATTGAGCTTGATCGTATTGCCGCTGCGCTCCGCCTGAAGATTGAGCGCATTTATCATGTCCTGCCCGTCGGCGGCGCGCGACGCATTGAAGTAAATACCCGTGTTTATATTCCGATCGCGCGGCGTTTTAAGCCTGAGCTTCACGGAAATCGCCGAATGGTCGTACGTTCCGTCGAGAATGAATTTCTGTTCGGCGTATGCCGACGTTACGAGCGCGCCGTTACGAACGGCAGCACCGTACTTCGACGATGACGAGAACGTTTCAAAGCAAAGCAAGTCGGCTGCGGTATCGAAACCTATATTGCGCATATTACCGTCCACCGTTTCGACAGGGGGCGCAGGCGGTTCTTCGGTATGCCCGAATAGCGGATACACCGAGAAAAACATGTCGCGTTCGAGTTCTCCGTAAGGCAGAACGATATACGGACTTTCGTCTTCCGTACGGTATTCCCACCTGCCGTTGCCCGTCGCAACAAGTCCGGCGGTAAAGTCGTCCAACGACATATTCGTATCTACGGCAAGTTCGTCGGTTCCGTCGGTGTCCTTGCCGTGAACGGTCAGTTTGAAGTCGTAATAACTGTCGGGATTGACGGCTACAGCCATAAGCACGGGACCGTATGTAAAGGCATGGCGCGCTTTTCCGTCCACCTGCGTAAGCCCGTCATAGTCAACCGCAACAAGCTCTTTGGTCGCGGTAACTTCCACGGTATCGTCGGTGTTTACGTCGAGGGTTATATATCCGCCGCCCGACGGGATATCGCCGTCGTATGCAACGCCGTTTATCTTTACGCCGAACGCTTTGCTCCAAGACGGCACGCGCAACGTAAGTTTCATGGCGTCGCCCGTTATCTTTATGACGCTTTTATCGCCGCTTAGAAGATCGGCGGTTTGGGTAAGCGCGAAATGCTTGCCGCCGCGCATAATATCGAGCGAAGACTCGTCGTAAATGTTTACGCGCACGCCGTCGTTATCGGTCAAGTAAACAAACTCGGGCAAGCGCGACAGCAAATTGGAACCGTTTATCTCACAGCATGTATTCGTGTTGAGCGCGACTTCGATCTTGCCGTTGTAGCGTTGATGATATCTGAGCTTGCCGTCGGCGGATTGCGCCTCGCGCATTATGTTGTAAATCCCTTTTTCCGCTTCGAGCGCGTATTTTTCCTCGTCGGGGAACAACTGCAAAAGTTTGTAATTGTAGTCTATCCAGAACGCGGTGCCGCACAGCTCGCCCGTATGGTTCGCGCTGTCGAGATGTCGAGACCCGGGCAGATACGTATTGAATTCGCAGATAGCCGCCGCGCCGCCCTCGTGCATGAAATACTCGTGCATCAAATTCCAATATCCCAAACATGCGTTAAGATATTTTTCATCGCCCGTGGCGCGGTAATGATCGAGATAGGAATCCATGCCCGTCATTAAATAGTTGTGCGGACGGTTGAGCGGATATTTATATATCGCTTCGGGGATCTCGTCCGTAAGATACTCTATCCACCAATTCTGAATATAGCACAGTTCGGCATACGTCATGTCCTCCGTTTTTCCTACGGGCGTGAAATACGTATGAGTGCTTGCCGGATGACCTTGAACGCCTACAACGCCCTCCAACATTTTTTCGCCGTACTTATTGTCGTTATAGTTATACCAATCCATAAAGTCGCGAAGTATCGTGTACGCGACGTTATCCTTAACGGCAACGCCCTTATTGTGGTAATAATTGCCGGCGAGAACAAGCCCCTTTACGAACATAGCTCTGTCGTAGTTTCTGCGTTCGTCCTCGGACGGGTCGGTATTGCCGGACAGCACGCTTTCGTCGTAAGAAAGCGCATAGCCGTTACCGTTGGCGAGCTGACGGGCGCGGATCTTTTGCAACAACGCCGCAAGCTCCGTTTCGAATTCGGGTACGTTTTTCCAATTGAGCGTATTGCCCAATCCGGCAAGCATCCTGCCCTCGTTGGAGTTTTGCAGCATGGACACCCACCATTCTGTGACATCCACGTAATCGGTTTTTCTTATGCTGTCCTTAAAATATTGCGTATTTTTTTCGAACATATCGCCGAGTATGCCGTTTGTAAGCGTAACGCCGCTTGACGGCTTTTCCGCCGCATACGCCACAGGCCGCCATGTATCGGGATCGGATATCTCGCGCGTGCCGTTTTTGCGTTCTTCTATCTCCGCCAACGCTTTTATGCGCATATCCGCCTCGAGCGACACGAACGCAAGATCGTCGGTCTTGATGCAGTCGAGCGCGAATTCGCCTTCCGTCACCGTCAAAACAAGCCTGTGCATAACGGCGTCCGACAGTTCGAGCGCAACGGGCGCAAACGTTTCGGAAGTGATTTCGGTCGTTTTTCCGTCAACGGTAAGTTCGGCTTTCCACGCCTTTCCGTCGTCGTATGGAACAAGACTGCTTGCCGAGCCGCGGAAAGTAGCCGTAAAGCTTTCGCCCGACGGGATGCTTGCAAACTTGCCGCATACCGCATTCGCGTTTTCGGTGAGCTTTACGCCCGATGTATAAGTAATGAACGCGTCGTTTGCGCTATGTATTATCATGTCTTCTCCTTCTATGCCCTCCACACGGAGTTTGTCTATCTCTATCCAAGTATTGCCGCTTGCGGCGTTATTTGCGCCCGTTGTTACAAGCTTGAATTCGTAGTAACCTTTTTCAAGCTCACCGCTGTCCCAAATCACGTCGCTGTCGATATATACTCCGCTGTACTCGTCTATCTCGGCTTGAAATTGCCCGTTTAGGTATATGTTCGCTTTGCCGCGGTCGTTTGACTTGGACGCGTAAAGCTTGATAGACGTCGCGCCGTCGAACGCCATGGAAAAGCTCGCGTTCGCCGTAGAGGTGGAATGCGCGCTCTTCATATAGTAAGTTTCGCTAAGCCCGTTAAACGCCGTCCAGCCGTCGCCCTCGAATCCGAGCGACGCGTCGTCTATATCGAATTGCGGTTTGGGAGCAGGCGGAGCGGCATAATAATACGCCGCGATCTTATCGATCGCCACCCATACCTCGCTCGAGTTGTTGTTTTTATCGCCTCTGCACACTATTTTTATCGTGTGCTCGCCGTCGCTCAGCACGTCCGAAACGAACATAGGGTGCGACTCGTCGCGTTGCTCGCCGTCATAGGTATCGACCGTCCGAACAAGCGCGTCGTCTATATAAACGTCAGCCTTGCCCTTATTGCCCGTCCTGTGCGCGTAAACGACGAACTGCCGCACTCGGTCGAGCGTGAGTTCCGCCGACGCGCCGTTTTCCCACGCGGAGTGTACCGTCCCTTCATATAATCCGTTTTGACCGTCGAACGCCATAAACGATTTGTACGCGATCCGCGCGTCCGCGTCGTCTACGATCTCGGCATACGGCGAAACAAACGCGTCGTCGTACACTACGATCTTACTGACAGCCATCCAACCGCCGCCGCGACATTCGAGTTTAAACGTATGTTCGCCGCGCGCCAATACGTCCGACTCGTACATTATACATTCGTTGCCGCTCTCGCCGCGGTTGTTCTTTACGGTTACCGCCTTAACTCCGTCTATGTATACGTCCACGACGCCGGCGTTATCGTTGGCTTCGCCGTACCAAGCAAACCCCGTAAAAGTCCCCGTGTACGACAGGCTGTCGCCGTCGTTGCACGTAGACGCCGCCGACGGGAACGCCCAGTTGCCCGTCATTGTAAAGCCTTCGCCGATAAAACCCGAATCGGACGGCTTGAATTCTTTTACCGTCACCGCTTCGCTTACGTCGTCGCTTTCGCCGAACGCGCTTTCGACAAACAAACCGAAAAACATAAACACTGCCGCAACGATCGCCGTCGTGACAGTCGCTATCACCGCAAAAAGCGTCGCAAACGATTTTGCTCTGTTCTCCACTTTCAACTCCTTATGCTCCGCGAATCACCGTCGCGCGCTTTGACTTGTGGTTTTATTTTAACAGAATTTTTTGCCGATTGCTTGTACGTTTGTACTATAATGTGGTATAATAATCTCATGAATATCGAACAATATCCGCAAACGCTGTCGGACAACAGTCAAATTTGTTATTCCGCGCAAGAGTTCCCGCTACTGATGAAATACGACGCGGAGTGCTTATTCCACCGAAACTACAGCAATCTCATGCACTATCATGATTATTACGAAGTGAACCTGGTCACGGGCGGCAACGGATTGCATTATTTCGGGTCGCGGAGGTTTCACGTTAAGACGGGCGACTTTTTCGTTATTCCTACGAACATAAAACACGGGTATATAGACCTCGGCGGTCTTGACGTGGTACATCTTATAATGACGCAGAAATTCATGGACGACAACTGTACGCTGTTTTACAACAACAACGAGTACTATTCTTTGTTCAAGTTCGATCCGCAGTTCAAAATGCATTACGAGCTCGATCTGCAACCTAATTTCACGGGCGAAGATTTTAACGAGCTTGTAATGTACTGTTCGAATATAGTGCGACAGCAACTCTGCCCGACGAAAGAGAGCGCGCAAATAATAAAGTTCAATACGCTTTCGTTTCTGTTTCTTGCATTTCGCTTATACAGAGAATCGCCCGTCGGCGACAAAACGGAAAACGTTTATTACACCGCCATGCAAAACGTAATGCAGTACATTTCCACGCACTACGCCGAAAAGATAGATATAAAAGCATTGACCGAATTGTCGGGATACAGCCGCTCCAATTTTTTCCGATTCTTCAAAAAAGTAACAGCCATGTCGCCCAACGATTTTATCGATTTTTACAGAGTAAACGTTGCGCGCGAAATGATTTCGAGTACGGACAGGAATCTGACCGATATCGCGGTAGACTGCGGATTTTACGATTCGTCGCATTTTTACCGAGTATTCAAGAAATTCACAGGCTATACCCCGAAGAAATACAGAGCCGCCAAATAAAGGTATGTTTTGGACAAGCAATCAAACATCCTTGACAGAACAGCGGATAAACTGTCTTAAAAATACGCTCGAAAAAATTATTCTACTTAAATTCGGCATTATTCTATTGTAATTTCGCATCGAAAACGATAAAATAAAGGTATCCTATCGGTCAAGGAGCACTGACATGAATAATACATTCGGCGATTTTCTGTATACCCTGCGCAAAGAAAAAGGGATAACTCAATACGAACTTGCGGAACAGCTCGGCATTACCAACAAAGCCGTGTCCAAATGGGAAACGGGCGAAGCAATGCCCGAAACGAGCCTGCTCGTTCCCATTTCGCGCATATTCGGCGCAAGCGTCGACGAGCTTTTAAACGGCAAACGCGCGACGGCGGCAGACGCCGACAAAACCGCAAACATCACCGTTAAGATAGACAAATTCGATGCGGATAAGCATTTATTTACGCGCGGCAAAAACGACGCGCCCAAAACGCGGCGCGAACTTATTTGCGGCGTGCTGTGTGCGACGACTATTTTGATAGGCGTTATCGTTTATATAATAATAGGCACGCTGTTCGAGCTGTGGGATCCGTATTGGGTGATAATTCCGACTTCGGCGCTGTTTTGCGGGATAATCGGGATAATATTCGACGTTACCAACAAATCGAAACGCCTGCGCAAGCTCGCGCGCTGCGACAATCCGTATACCGACGCTGTGTGCGGAATACTGATGATATCCTGTATTATCGTCTATCTGTTCATCGGCGCCGTTTTGTTCTTGTGGCACCCGTACTGGTTGATAGTAGTTATAGGCGCACTGTCCTGCGGAGTGATAGGCGCGCTCGGAAAAGTATTCATGTATAAAACCGCTGCCGATAAAACCGATGAGGATCGAACATATAAAAGCGAATAATGAAGAAGTAAAAAATCGGCAATATCTTTCGACATTGCCGATTTTTTGCGTAAGAGTAATACCTAAAACGAATTATCATTCCGCATTCACTTCTTCCGCGCGTTTTTTGAATACTCGCGGAAATGTTATGAAAATTACAATAGACGTTATTATTCCTGCCGCAAGATCGGCAATTCCTTCCGACATATATACGCCCTTAAAACCTATATAATGCGTGAGAACAAAACATAGCGGTATCAGTATTATCACCTTTCTTATAACAGCGAGCAATAAAGCGGATTTTGCCTGTCCCAACGCTACGTTTATATTTTGCAACGTCATTTGTACGAAAAACATTATAGAACCCATAAGGAAATACGGAGTATATTTTTTTACTATTTCTTTTACGCTGTCGCTCGCAGAAAACAGGTATGCGTACACCTGAGGAAAAATCATCGATATCGACCAAATCACGACTGCAAAAATAAAAGCTATAATAGTAACGTATTTTATCCCTTTTGTCAGTCTTTTTGCGTCGCCTTTACCGTAGTTGTAACTTACGAAAGGCTGCATGCCGTATCCTATTCCGTTCAGCGGTAGAGATATGAGTTGTAGCGCGCTCAACATTATAGTCAAAGCCGCGGTGTAATCCTTATTGCCGCCTGTAGCTACATTCAAATTTATATTGAATACTATTTGTATTGCACATTCGGTAATAGTCATTATAAAAGGCGTAAATCCCAATGAAACTATTGTGAGTATACGTTTAACATTGAGCTTCATATCTTTTATTTTCAATCCGAACAGCGTCTTTTTGGAAAAGAAAAATACTATTATACATACCAATGACGCGGATTGAGAAATAACCGTCGCAAGGCTTGCGCCTTTTACGCCCATATCGCACGCAAATATAAATATAGGATCCAAAGCAATGTTAATAACAACGCCTACAAGAACGCAAAACATTGCCGTAAACGAATAACCTTGCGCAGTGATAAAAGGGTTCAAGCCTTGCGCCAACAGCACGAATACAGTCCCTATCGAATAAATTTTAAGGTATTCCGTGGCAAAACGTACCGCACTTGACGGACAACCGAATAATACTACGATCTGTTCGGCTAAAAAAAATGTGACTATACCGATAACAATTCCCACGCCAAGGAGAAGTAAAAACGAAGTATTGAATATTTTATTTGCTTCTTCTTTATTGTTTTCACCGAGTTTTATGCTTGCCCTCGGAGAGCCGCCAAGCCCTATTAAATTCGCAAAAGCCTGCATAATCAAAGTAATGGGCAAAACTATTCCCAGAGCGGCGAGCGCATCCATGCCCGATTCGCTTATTCCGGCTACGAACATTCTGTCGACAATATTATATAGGAAAGTAATCAGTTGTGCGATTGCGGCAGGGATGATAAGTTTGAAAATCAAAGGGATAATCTTACCGTTCCCCAACTGCGCGGTAATATCTTTCATATAATAACAACACGCCTTGTAGTGTTTTTAATATAATAGCACAACGGAAAAAGTAAAGCAAACATTTATATGCGCTTTAAAAGTCGGTTATTAAATCCTAAATATCGATGTCTCGCCGCAACGAAAAAACGACCGACAAGATAGGGTTCTTATCGATCATCTAATGGCGGAGCAGTGGTAACATAAAACGAATAATTATTTCTTACCCATTTTATTCCACCATTTATATGCTTTAATCATTTGCTTATTCACCTTGTCGCAAACTCTTTTATAAATCTCTGGACTGCTTTTTTGTACTCTAATGTCAAAAAAACCGCGCTTAAATGTTTTGGCTTTTGATTCGCTTACAGCTAAATACGGCGAACCTAAGAAACTTAAATATACATCAGTATAATAAAACAAGTGTTCAAAATTACCTTTTAGACGATAAATTTTACAGCAATCACCTGTTACTATGTTATCAAAGTTGCCGTCAAAAAAGCGACTTATATTTTGCTTTCCGTTTGGTCTATTAGGAAAGACCGTAGATATATCGACATAAAATGCGTTTCCATATTTGTACGAATTGAAAGAGATTATATCAATTCTATCGTCATACACTCTTCGATAATGTGGATATTCACCACAAAAACCGTTATCCTTTAAATTTGGAATAACATATTCTAACAACGCTTTTTTCATCTTCTCGACTTGGCTCATTGACAGTTTCTCCTAATATTCATTATATCACGCTTAACTTAAAAAGTCAAATGGCACTATGGCGGGTGCTTGATATATAACAAGCGCGGCGCTTCGCGCCGCGATCAAGCACCCGCCGAAACGAAAAGGAACGACCGACGAACCGCAACGCCGAGCGGACAAAGGCGTCGCCGCTGAACCGCTTGGCGATCGCCTTTTGTTCTCGCTCGGCGGCGTTCTTGCGGCATAACAGCGACAGAATAGCGGAAAAGAAAAAACCTAAAACGTTCCGTTTAACGGGGGTTCGTTTTAGGTTC
>CATKFJ010000194.1 GCA_949747725.1 uncultured bacterium | reverse complement strand
GCGCTTGTTACGGCAGGGATCATGGCAATGGCTTTTTACGGTTTTTCCGGTCTTTCTTTTACTTAAATTAAGCGAGTAGAACAATGGAAATTTTTTTGAACATAATAGTTCCCATACTGATAATCGCGGCATTCGCGGCGCTGTTTGCGTTTTGTCTGTCGTATTTAGGCGATAAACTGTCTGTCGAGCGCGATCCGCGCATTGACGATATAGAACGCAATTTATCGGGCGCAAACTGCGGCGGATGCGGTTATGCCGGATGTTCGCAGTTCGCCGAGGCGCTGTTTAAGGGCGAAGCGGATATTTCGCGTTGCAATCCGACGCCGCCGGAAAATAAAAAGAACATCGCGAAAATATTGGGCATGAGCGCCTTCGACAGCGAGGCTACTATGGCTGTAGTGCATTGCGCAGGCGGCAACCGCGCGGCTGATAAGTACGATTATCAGGGGTTCGGAGATTGTAAAAGCGCGCAGATCTTGGCAGGCGGCAACAAAGCGTGCGAATACGGTTGCATGGGATTGTGTTCGTGCGTGTCGGCTTGCGGATATCACGCCGTAGCGATATGCAAGGATACGGGCGCGTCGAAAGTGTCTGCGAACGACTGTACGTCTTGCGGTAAATGCGTTTCCGCCTGTCCCAAAAAGATAATAGGGCGCATACCCAAATCCGCCAAGGTCTATATCGCTTGCTCGAATACGACTAAGGGCAAAGAAGTTATGAATGTCTGTAAGGTGGGATGTATCGGTTGCGGCAAGTGCGAACGCACCTGTCCCGAAGGCGCGATACGGCTTAATAATAACCTTGCGGCAATAGATTATTCAAAGTGTATCGGCTGTATGAAGTGTGCGGAATGCTGTCCGCGCAAATGTATCCATACCTTATAATAAACCGTCGCGAACGATATCGTAATAATTTTGAGCAAACTAAAACATCTTGAGCAAACTAAAACATCCCGAAAAATTTTCGGGATGTTTTTTGTCGGGATGATTTTAACTTGGTTAAACTTTTATCTTTTATACGCCTTGCGCTATCATGGCTTGCGCAACTTTCAAAAATCCCGCGATGTTTGCGCCGGAAACATAGTCGTCGGGCTTGGCGTAACGTGCCGCCGCTTCGGACGTCTTGTCGAATATGCCCCTCATAATATTTTTCAGTTTATTGTCTACTTCGTCGAACGTCCAAGCCAGGCGTTGAGAATTTTGGCTCATTTCGAGTGCGGACACGGCTACGCCGCCGGCGTTTGCCGCCTTTGCCGGCATAAACAAAGTTCCGGCTTTTTGGAATACGTTTATCGCAGCTGTAGTGGACGGCATGTTTGCGCCTTCGCCGACGGCTATAACGTTGTTTTTGACAAGCATTTTCGCATCGTCTTCTTCAAGCTCGTTTTGAGTGGCGCAGGGCAGGGCGATGTCGCACTTGACTTGCCAAACCTTGCCGGTTTCGCTGTCGTGATATTCGGCGCTTTTTACGCGCTCGGCATACTCTTTTATGCGTCCGCGTTTAACTTCTTTTATGTCTTTGACGATATCGAGATTTATTCCGTTCTTGTCGTATATCCAACCGTTGGAGTCGGACATCGTTATGACTTTTGCGCCGAGCGCAGTAGCCTTTTGAGCGGCATATATCGCTACGTTGCCCGAACCCGATATGGCGACCGTTTTGCCTTTTATGCTTTTGCCTGCCGCTTCGAGCATATTTTCCACGATATAAACAAGTCCGTAGCCGGTACCCTCGGTACGCGCCAGCGATCCGCCGTAGGGTAGACCTTTGCCGGTAAGCACGCCCTCGTAGATATTCTTTATGCGTTTATACTGACCGTACATATATCCGATCTCGCGTCCGCCTACGCCGATATCGCCTGCGGGTACGTCGGTATCCGCACCTATATGCCGAGAAAGCTCGGTCATAAAACTTTGACAAAAATCACGTATTTCTCTGTCCGATTTGCCCTTGGGATCGAAATCCGAACCGCCTTTGCCGCCGCCGATAGGCAACCCT
>CATKFJ010000193.1 GCA_949747725.1 uncultured bacterium | reverse complement strand
GTCTATGCACTTTACCGATATACTTTTCTTCTACCGCGTTTCTCATCGATACGCACGCCCGACCTAAATCGGTCAACAATCTCTCGGCATGACTGTTTACTATTTCGCCGGCAATAGACGGAGTTCCGGCGCGAGTACCTGCGCAACAGTCGCAGAGCGAATAGTTGATCTCATGTCCTACAGCCGATATTACGGGGATCACGGACTTTGCGACAGCGACGGCAAGCGCTTCGTCGTTAAAGCAATCGAGATCCTCGTCGCTGCCGCCTCCGCGACAGACAACGATAGCGTCGGTTTTAACATTTTGCAACTTTTCGACAGCGTCCGCAATTTGCCGCGCCGCGCCTTCGCCCTGAACTTTAACGGGATAAACGCGTATATTCACAAACGGACATTTATCGTAAACTACGCGCATAAAATCACGTATCGCCGCGCCGTCCGGACTTGTTACTACAACTACGTTTACAATATATTTCGGCAACTGCGGTCTGTTTTCGAAATAGCCGAGCGCACTCAGTTTTTGCTTCAACTCCGTCAGTTTTGCATTCTTGTCTCCGACGCCCTGCAAAAAATACTCGCTGTAATTAAACGAAACACTGTTGCGCTTGTCGTAATAACTTACGCTTCCGCGAAGCGCTACACGCGCGCCCTTTTCGATATTGTCGCGCGACGAAAAATGCACGCAACGCACCGAATTATTTCCTTCCGACAACACCAAAAACGTATGCCTGTCCGAATAGGAAATATCCGCGACCTCGCCCGTAAGCGTAACGTCGTGCAATAATTCCTCATCGTCGAATACTCCGCGAATATACGACGACAATTGCGACACGGACATTGTTCTATTCACCGCAAGCTCCGTCAACGGTATTCATAAGAAGCATAGCAACAGTCATCGGTCCGACGCCGCCCGGAACGGGCGTAATATACGACGCGACTTCCTTAACGTTATCGAAATCCACATCGCCGTGCAATCCGCTGTCGTCCCTGTTCATACCTACGTCTATAACTACAGCGCCGCGTTTTACCATATCGGCCGTTACCAAATGTTTCTTCCCGACGGCGGCAACGAGTATGTCCGCCGTACGCGTGATCTGCGCAAGGTTTTCGGTCTTACTGTGACACACCGTCACAGTGGCGTCGGCGGCAAGCAATAACGCCGCGATCGGTTTACCCACGATATTAGACCGACCTATAACAACGGCATGTTTACCGCATATGTCAACGCCCGTAGATTTAATAAGCTCCATAATGCCGCGAGGAGTGCAAGCCACAACGCCGCCGTCCTCGCCCAAAAACAGCTTACCGGCATTTACCGCATGAAACCCGTCGGCATCCTTTTTCGGCGAAATCGCGGCAAGTACCGCGCGTTCGTCTATATGTTTAGGCAACGGCAATTGAACAAGGATACCGTCTATATCATTATCTGCGTTTAGTTTTTCGACAACCGCTATAACGTCGGTCTGCGTTGCATCACCATTCAAAACAACGGCAACAGACCGAATATCGCACTCTTCGCAAGCCTTTATCTTGTTGCGCACATAAATATCCGACGCCGGATCGTCGCCAACCCGTACTACGGCAAGCCCTACTTTGCGCCCGTTATTTTGTTCAAAACATAAAGCGCGCTCACGCACGCCCGATCTGACCTGAGCCGCAAGCGCTTTCCCGTCGATTATCTCAGCCATTACAACCCTCTTTTATGACCGTTGCCAAAATACCGTTTATAAAAGCGTGACTCTTGACGTCGGAATAAGTTTTGGCGATTTCCACAGCCTCGTTTACGACAACGGCTTGCGGCGTATCCGTATACAAAAGTTCGTAGCACGCCAAGTACAGAACCGCCAAATCGGTTTTATAAATACGGTCGAATTCATAACCTTTCGCATACTTGATTATTATAGACTTTATCTCGTCACGGCGAGCGGTTATACCCGAAATAACCGAATCTACAAAGCCTATCGAATCGCAGTCCGCATCTTCCAACAGCTCGTCATGCGTAGAAGGGTTGTACTCGCCGTTCATGACCATTTCGTATGTTAATTGAAATGCAATTTCACGCGCCGCGCGTCGCTTCATATCTGCTCCTAATTATGTTTGAGAAATTTGACAGAAATAATATTTACGTTTATAACGCTCATTTTATAGTCGGTCATTGTTTCCACTGATTTTTTTATGTTATCCTGTACTTTATAAGCAATATCGGAACAACTGACCTCACTGTTGACTTCAATATAAACGTCGGCGTCGATCGTATCGCCATTGATATAGCACCTAACGCCTCTACCGCAGACCGATTCGACACCGCTTATTTCCTGAGCAGCTAAACGTATGATCGAACGCAGTACGTTATGTCCGTACGTAATACCGCTCGAAAATAGATTGTTACGCTTTGCACTCATTGGATATTACCTCTTACACCGAATGCCATACACTATAGATTATAACACATCTTTTCCGAAATTACAATATATTTTGCCCATTAAAAGATCGTTGATTTATAATTTATCGGAACGTTTTTAAAACACAAAATACGGACGGCAATAATGCCGTCCGTATATACACCGATCCGATCTATACCGCGCTTTAAAGGTCGATGGGTTTGATTCTTACGAATTCGAGCGTTTTGCCCGTTTCCGTCGTCACCATATCGAGGACCTGCGCTACCTCTTGATCTGTCAAAGCGTCCGATTTAATGATAACGTTTATATTTTCCGCACCGACGGTAACCAAACAATCGTCAAAGCCGAGCGACTTGATAAGCGCTTCCAAACGCTGTTCGGTATCCATGCCCGATACGAGTGCGGCAAGACCTGCCTCGGCGTTTGCCTTGGCTTCTTCGGAACTTGCTTCGCTGCCGATGATAGCCTCATAATACATTACGGTTTCCGAGCGCGACGACTCTCTGTCCGCACGCGACGCCGCGAAATAATCGCTGTACGAAGTCTGGTTATCGGCGTCTACGTTTTGGGCGTTGCCCGGGCGGTTTAAAAAGTAATTCAAACAGCCTGTAAGTACAAGCAGTGCGACCATGCTGACCAGAACAATAATTTTTTTCTTTTTACTCATAATGCCTCCTATTAAATGGATTTTGGATAAACCATGATTTTTTCTATAGACAGATTTAACAGTGTAGATACCGCATAAATCACGTCAAGCTTGACTTTCGTACTGTTCCCTCCGTCGCATACTATAAGCGCGCTCACTGCTTGCGGATTTTCTGTAGATCCGCTTCCGATACCGCCTACGGTAACGCTCCTATCCCAATTGATAACGACCGACGCGTTCCCGACGCCCGAGATCTCGGACACGATTTTTTCCACTTGACTGCGCATCGACGAACAATAGTCGGAGCTAACCGTGTCGCTTACATAACTGTCGGTTACAGATTTATTTTCGCCCGAACACGACACGCACGAAAAATATACCGTAAGCACGACGGCAAGCACTATGCCGCACGCTATTATTTGAATATGCGGAATGTTTTTCAGCTTCGAGATTATGCCCGTAAGTTTACCCATAAGCCATAACCGCCTCCTCGTCGATATCGAAATAATCTGCAATCGACTTGATGATTTCACTTTTATTTATATTCGTAATGTTTCCGTTCATGATAGAATCGGCAAAATTTACTTTAACTGATTTTACATAAAAACCGTCTACGGTAACCTCAATCTTATAATCCCCGTCCAAGCCCTTGCTTTTAAGGTGCTCCTTCGCCGCCGAAGCAAAAGTATTCGCCTTTACTCCGTCGATATATGCGAGGTAGTCGCTGTCGACCGTAACTTCGTCGCCCGAAAATTCAAAATCGAAGCCCGATCTCAAAAGGCTCGGCAGCGGTGTAACGATAACCAAAGTAGCGACGGTCGCGGCGACCGAACGTATTACGTTACGCGTTCTGCCTTGCGGCAAAAGCATTTCGGCGATCGTAGTTATTATTGCAAGACCGAGTATGGTAAGTCCCCAAGCAGCAAAGGCATTCATAGTCCTATATTCCCCGTACCTATAACTATCGAAAGAAAGAGTATATATAAAAACGTCATAGCGGCGACGACCGCAGCGATCACCGACGACGATTTAGATATAGACGTCATAATACCAGACAGTCTGTCTCCGCCGAGCGGCTCCGATATGGCAGCGGTGAGCTTTAGCGTCAGCGTAAATACCGCAAGCTTTGTAAGCACGGGTGCGGCGCATAAAATTATCATTATCACCGCACTCGAACCGAGCGCATTTTTTATCAACACATTCCCCGCCATTACGAAATCGAATCCCTGCGACAAATATCCGCCTATAACAGGGACATACTTGGAAACGGCAAACCTCGCGGCTCTGACCGATATACCGTCCCGTACCGAAGCGGTTATTCCCGAAACGCCTATCACAGCCACGAAAATAAAGAATGCCGTTCCTAAAAACCATTTACATGCGGATCGGAAAAAATCGGACGTTTTGTCGAGTTTTATTCCGCTCGATACGGAACCGATTATATCGAATACAAGCGCCATTATAAGCGCCGGAAATGCGATATAAATTATAACGTTAGTCATACCGCTGCCCAAAATAGCGATAGACGGGCTGTACACTCCGGCAGACGCAGATGCACCTGCCGCGGTCATAAGCGTTATAAGCACGGGCGCAATCGTATTTATTTGCGTTTTTATCGACGTTACATACTTGACAGCAGTAGCCATGACCGCCGAAAAATATCCGACCACAAGAGATACGGCAAGCGTACCAAAAGCAAAATAAACAACCTTTTCGATAGCGTCCGAGGCAAAACGCCCTTTTACGGAATTGACTATACTGTATGCAAGTACTATCGCCAAACATCCTATCAGCATTGGCAGAAACTCGAAAATATCCGCGCCCAACAGCGCGAGCACATACGTTATAACGCTTCCGAAATCATTCTCGTACTCGCCTGAGATCACGGCTTTTATTCTCGAAACTATATCGCCGAATCCGAATACTTCCAACTGATTGGACGACAGTGTAGCGATAATTCCCTGCACGCCTTTTAAATCGAGATTATCGAGCAGATCGTCAACACTGTCGTCTACCGTTTGCTCGTCGGATCCTTCGGCGCTTTCTGCGTAAACTCGACTATCGATTCCTAACGAAAACAAACAACATGCCGCGGCAACCGTTGCAAGGAATGCGATTAAAATATATATATGCTTATTTTTCATGACAGCATACCGGCAATAAATTCAAATAGCTTTACCACGACGGGCAATGACGATGCGACAATTATAAGCTTGCCTCCGAGCGTAACTTTATCCGCAAGCGACGGCAAACCCACGTCGTCGATTATAGACGCCGAAAATTCGGTTACATACCCTACCGCGATAACCTTAAACAGCAATGTTATTACAGATGTGGCGAGACCGGCTTTTCGAGCTATCTCGGTTATCACGGAGAATATCCCGGAAAAATAGTCAACAACCGACAGTACTACCGCAATGCCGCCGGCAAGCGCGACAACAAGCGCAAGTTCGCTTTTTACGTCACGCAAAACCAATACGCAAAAAGCCGTTATAAGCGCTATTGCGACAATGCGAAAAATCTCCATCAGTACATTCCGAACACTGCTTTAAGCGTGTCAAACAATTGTCCTACCATATTAACGACCATGATAAGAACTATAACAAGTCCGGCAAGAGTCACAAGCGTCGCAATTTCATCCTTGTCGGATTTTTTGAGGACCTGATTTATAATTGCCGTAATAAGACCGACAGCCGCTATTTTAAATATGATGCTTATATCCATGCCAACCGCCTATAACGTAAGTACGCCCACACCCAAACCGAACAAAAAGCCGAGTTTTACGGCTATCGATCCGTACTTGGTATATTTATTTTCGGCTTCCGATTTAAGCCGTCCGAATTCGGCGGCATACATTTTAAGCTGAGATATTTGTGTACCGCCGTCGCTTTTGCCGAGCGAACAAAAAAATTCGCGCACTTTGTCGTATATCGGCTGCGATAAAAACCCTTTGCTTATTT